>JAAUSV010000155.1 GCA_012032525.1 Leptolyngbyaceae cyanobacterium SL_7_1 | reverse complement strand
CCGTTGTCACCGATCGCGAGTTCTTTTGGGGCAGCACTCCCTTTGGGCAACCCCCAAAACTATGTGCGCAAAACGCCGCCGTGCCGCCTCCAAACAGGTCGATCCCAACAAGCTGCAACCGGGAGATTTCGTCGTCCATCGCAACCACGGCGTCGGGCGCTTTCTTAAACTGGAAAGCCTGGTAATCAACAATGAAACCCGCGAATACCTGGTGTTGCAGTATGCCGATGGGTTACTGCGCGTTGCTGCCGACCAACTCAACTCCCTCTCCCGCTTCCGGGGTGCAGGCGATGCCGCCCCCGAACTCAACCGCATGACGGGCAAGGCGTGGGAGCGCACCAAGAGCAAAGTCCGCAAAGCCATCAAAAAAGTGGCGTTTGATCTACTGCAATTGTATGCCCAGCGATCGCAACAGACAGGCTTTGCCTACCCGCTCGATCAACCATGGCAGGAGGAAATGGAGGATTCCTTTCCCTACCAACCAACCATCGACCAGCTCAAAGCCGTACAAGATGTCAAACGCGACATGGAGAGCCTGCGCCCCATGGATCGGTTGGTCTGCGGCGACGTTGGCTTTGGTAAAACCGAGGTTGCCATTCGTGCCATCTTCAAAGCCGTCACCTCAGGCAAACAGGTTGCCCTACTGGCTCCCACCACCATCCTCACCCAGCAGCACTACCACACCCTGAAGGAGCGCTTTGCTCCCTATCCAGTGCAGGTGGGCTTGCTCAACCGCTTCCGCACTGCCGAGGAGCGCAAGGACATCCTCAAGCGCTTGGCAAGTGGCGAACTAGATGTGGTCGTGGGAACCCATCAATTGCTGGGCAAAGGGGTGCAATTCAAAGATCTGGGCTTGTTGGTCGTAGACGAGGAGCAACGATTCGGCGTTAACCAAAAGGAAAAAATCAAATCCCTCAAACCCAGGTAGACGTGCTCACCCTCAGCGCCACCCCGATTCCCCGCACTCTCTATATGTCCCTCTCTGGTGTACGGGAAATGAGCCTGATTACTACGCCACCCCCTTCCCGTCGCCCGATCAAAACCCACCTTGCCCCCTACGACCCAGACATGGTGCGCACGGCAATTCGACAGGAACTCGATCGCGGTGGGCAAGTGTTCTACGTCGTCCCACGGGTGGAGGGGATTGAGGAAACCGCCAGCCAACTGCGGGAAATGGTGCCGGGAATGCGAATTGCGATCGCCCACGGGCAAATGCAAGAGGGCGAGTTAGAATCCACCATGCTCACCTTTAGCAATGGCGATGCCGATATCTTGGTGTGTACCACAATTATTGAATCGGGTTTGGATATTCCCCGCGTCAACACGATTTTGATTGAAGACGCCCAAAAGTTTGGTCTATCCCAGCTCTACCAGTTGCGCGGACGGGTGGGACGGGCAGGCATTCAAGCCCATGCCTGGTTGTTCTATCCCAAGCAGAGCCGCCTGACAGACACGGCTCGTCAACGCCTCCGTGCCATCCAGGAATTTGCCCAACTGGGGTCGGGCTACCAACTGGCGGTGCGCGACATGGAAATTCGCGGCGTCGGCAACTTGTTAGGGGCAGAGCAATCGGGACAGATGGACGCGATCGGCTTTGACCTCTACATGGAAATGTTAGAGGAAGCCATCAAGGAAATTCGCGGACAGGAAATCCCTCAAGTAGACGACACCCAGATCGACCTGAATGTCACCGCCTTTATCCCCGCCGACTACATTCCCGATCTCGACCAAAAGATGAGCGCCTACCGTGCCGTTGCCTCCGCCGAGTCCAAAGCCGAATTGGCACAACTGGCAGCAGATTGGATCGATCGCTACGGTGCCATTCCCCCTGCCGCCCAACAACTCCTACGGGTGGTAGAACTGAAGCAGATCGGCAAAAAATTGGGCTTCTCCCGAATTAAGCCAGAGGGCAAACAGCACATTGTTTTAGAAACTCCAATGGAAGAGCCTGCCTGGAATTTGCTCAAAGATAACCTGCCTGACCATTTGCGATCGCGCTTTGTCTACACCCCCAACAAGGTAACAGTGCGCGGTTTAGGCATCCTTAGCGCCGATCAACAACTGGAAAACTTGATCAGTTGGTTAGGACGGATGCAGGGAGCCTTACCAGAGCCAATTCCCAGTGTGCGATTAATTGAAGCCAACTAGAGAAGGCTCCTCACTATTCATTTCAGATGTATACCTTGAATGGCTTGTGGGGTGGGCATCTTGCCCGCCCAGTTAGGACAAGTAAGACGAGTGGGGGAAAGACAAGATGATCAATGTTGGATTTTTTAACTTGGTATCTCTGTTGGCACTGCTAGACGGGGCACTTGCTGTCTTTTTTCTAGTTACAGCGATCGCCCCCTTCGTTCGAGGGCGCTCCTTGAAAGATGCTGCCGCTCTGCTGTTGTTGATTCAAGCGATCGCCATTCCTTTGAGCCTTTTGCTTGCCGGAGGCATTTTATTTTTTCAAGGCATGGCGACTTGATCCGGTGTTGCAATTGGCAATCCTACTCCTCCATGTAGTCCTTGGCTTTCTAATCGCCAAAGACTTTATTCTGTTTAGGCGCTGAACCAGCAGAACCGCTACAATCGGCGTGGAGGTGCTTTTTGTATGGGAACTTCGATTGTTGTCAGTAGCCAAAATTTTGCTGCCGATGTGGTGCAGAGGTCGTATCAAAAACCCGTGCTGGTAGACTTTTTTGCCACGTGGTGCGGACCGTGCCAACTGCTTAAACCGATGCTAGAGAAGTTGGCGCAGGAATATGATTTTGTCCTCGCGAAGATCGACATTGACCAAAACCCCGATTTAGCGAATACCTACGCCGTCGAAGGAGTACCAGATGTGCGGGTGGTGCGTCAGGGAGAAATGTCTCAAGGCTTTGTCGGTGTTCTACCCGAACCCAAATTGCGAGAACTGCTAGCTCAGCTTGATTTGAAATCGCAATTAGAAACCGGGCTTGAAGCCGTGCGCGTCGCCCAAGTTGCTGGAGACACTGCCGAAGTGGAGCAATTGCTCGATCGCCTGCTGAGCCAGTATCCCGGCGATCGCATCCTTGCCCTAGAAGCCGCCCAAATTTGGATTCGACAAGCACAGATCGATCGAGCTAATTCATTGCTAAGCGATATCGGTGAACACGAACGAGAATTTTTTGACAAAGCCCAAGCTTTGAAAATGCTAATCCAATTTAAACGGGAAATGGATCAACCGACGTTGGACAGCGACTTAGATCAACACTATCTCAAGGGCATTGAGTTTACCTTGCAGGAACACTATGAAGAAGCCCTGCAAGTATTTTTGGAACTGGTGAGCCGCGATCGCCGCTACCGCCAAGACGCTGCCCGCAAAGCTATGATCGCCCTATTCAACCTTTTAGGAGACGACCATCCCCTCACCCGCCACTACCGCAAGCAATTGATGCTTGCCCTCTACTAGGTGCCCATGGCTAATCGCTCCCTAATTCTCGCCCGCCCCATCCCTCAACACATCCTTCGCCGAAATGCCTTCCCCCTGCACCCCCACATACCAAGCGTGGCGGCTGCCTCAGCGCGGGTGACGGCTTTTTTGGGTTGAAAGATGGTTGTAAACCCAAACGCCCGTCGAATATTGGACAGATCACCATTTTGAAAGTCTGCCAACACTGCCCGTAGCGCGATCGGGTTAATCCGCGCCACATCCTGAAAGCCCCAGGTTTGTTGCACCGCTTGCACCGTGGCGGTGGGCAGTGGTTGGCGGGTGTCGATCGGCAATTTCCAGAGTAACAGGTCTTCACGGGTCAATGGGGCGTCCGGTCGAAACGTCACCGTATTGGCATCCCCTGAGAGTGGACTGGGAATTAACCCTGCCTCTGCCAATCCTTGGATGGCACCAAAATCAGCATCACTCCGTGCCACATCCTGGAAGGCAGGTTGGCTACTGGAGACTCCTAGCCGCACCTTGTTGGCGGGGCGATCGCGATAGATTCGATTATTGGTTGCGACTAACCACCGAGCATACTCCCGTCGAGTAATCGCTTGATTGGGCTTAAAGAGATTGGCAGCATCTGAGTTGGACAGCGTCAACACTCCCAATTGTGCCAAATCCGTAATGTAGGTGCGGAGTTCTTCTGGGGCTTGAGTTAGATCGATGAATGACTGTGCCGTTGCCACGGATGTAGGGGTTGCATCGGCTACGGGGGTCTCGATCGCCGCTTCCGGTTCCGAGGTAGGGGTGGGTTCTAAGGCGATGCTAGCATCCTGCAAGTAGGACAGGGTAAAGGGTGTATCCGCTGTCGTCGCTCCATCTGCGGAAAAATTGACGACAACGCGCAAGCCCTCTCGTTCTGCCACAATCGTCTGAGGCTCGGCTTGAGAATCTTCCCCCACCCGCTCCCAGCCATTTTCCTGCAATCGAGTTTGGTAAAACTGCGCCACCTCATCTGCCCCATCGGGGGTTGTCCAACGGGTTTGCTGCTCAGCAGGCGAGGTGGCGTCTCCCTCGGTTGGCACAACGGCAACAACGTAGCATTTGGATAGCGGGGGATTTCGGGTGGAAAGGTGGAGGGCAATGTGACTGCCTCAACGGTGGGGCTAGGAGTTGCCGTTGCATCAACCTCAGCCCCATCAGTCAAGCGTGGATCTGCCGCCAGCGATCGCTCTAACGTACTCCCCAAAGGGCTATTTGCGCACCCAGCTAGCAGTAAAGGCAACACTCCACCAAAGATGACAAATCGCTTGAACACTGCTAATTTCCACCAACCATTAAACTCTAATCCCTACGCTAGCGCAGATTGGTTCACTTTGCGGCGACTCTCGATTATCTAACTACATCCACGGCGCAATTTGGGCTACCACCCCATCCAAACTAAAGCAGTTGGGCAATTTCATCGAGAATGAGTTTGTAGAAACATCAAAGTGAGCGTTTCAGTCAGATTTATTTCTTAGTCCTGTATATTGATGCAACCGCTGAACAGTGTTGGACAAAGCGTACATTTCCTAGAAAATTCTTCTTCTTTTTCTCAAGAAGAGCGTTATTATTTGTATACTGATTTTCCTAATGTTAAGTATCCTGATGAGGAAAGATTAGGAAAAGGTTGGTGAGTCGCAGAACTTCCTAATTCCATTCCATAACTGACTCGACACACTGTTTTCTTAGTTCTGTAAATCAGATATCAAGAAAACCCCGGTTGTTGATTATGTTGGCTGTATTAGTTTTGGGTTGCTGTGCGCAATCGACTCACAAAGCGGTAACGAATCTGACGAATTGAGACATGAAAAGGATAAATACAATGATCAAGCGATCGACTGCTTCCCCCATTCCCAAGACTGCGATTGAACAGGCAACGACAGCATTGCAAGATTTACCAGAGAAACCCAAGGAGCAATGGTCTCTGCGAGAAGCAGTCAACCTCATGCGCGATTCCATTAACGACGCCTTGAACAAAGGCTATACCTACGATGAGGTCGCTGCAATGTTGACTGGTCAGGGCGTCCAAATCAACGTTCAATCGTTGAAGTATTACCTGACCCGTGGCAAGAAAGAGGAGAAGGAGGGGCTGTTGCCTACCAAGACCAGAAAGACTCGCCGCCCCAGAGCTGCCAAAGTGGCTGATTCCGCGATGAGTATTGTAGAGTCGGAATCCTCAACCGATACTCCGCTATCGTTGTTGCAAGGGGCAGATGCCACTGAAACCGACGCTCCTGCCAAACCTCGGCGAGGACGGGCAGCTAAATCTACCACAACGGCTAAAACCAGAACACCCCGCACCCCTCGATCGCGCTCAAAAGCAGCGTTAACCCTGACATCTAGCGCTCCCGTTGAATCTAATATAAACAGTGCTTCACCCGCTGATGATCAGACTGACAGTGGTGCTTCTGGTCCTGGGGTTGAAGAAACGAATCAGACTCAGCGCCGCTCCACCACCCGGTCAAAAACGGCTGCTAAGTCCAAGCCCCGGACGAGCACCCGTGCAAAAACCCACTCCAACCACCCCCGCAAAACCCGTCAACGGAAAGGCACATCTCCAACTGAGTAGGAACATTAGTATCGGTGCCTCTCTAGAATTCCTGTGGTGTCATGTCAAACTGGAAAAACAGTTAATGGGTCATCATGGGCAACTCCTATTTAGACGCGGGACAACAGGGCAAAATCATGGGTGGCGCTACCTAGTGGGTATCGCCATTAGTTTGTTCTTTTGGTTGGGATTGGGAACGATCGCCACGGTCAGTTTCATTGTCGGATGGAGTATTCTGCATCCGTCGAGTGCGATCGCCACTCCCGAACAAATCCAAGTTTTCCTGCAAACTCCCTCCGTTGCTGCCTATGTGGCTAGCAACATTCCCTCTGTCTTCTTTCTGCTGGGAATCTTCCTAACGATGCGCCTCGTGCATCAACGGCGATTTGTCAGCTTAATTAGTGTCCAGGGAACAGTGCTTCCCAAACGGATTTTGCTCAGCTTTGCAGTCTGGTTTGGGTTACTGGCGTTGCCATCGATCGCTGACTACTGGTTAAATCCACAAAATTTCATGCCAATTCCCACTCCATCAGAGTGGTGGTTTTTTTACCGTTGGCGCTCATCCTCACCCCGCTGCAAACCTCGGCGGAGGAGTTCTTCTTTCGCGCTTACGTGCTGCAAGGGTTGGGATTGATCACCCGTCACCCATTCCTACTGATTCTCCTCTCCAGTTTGCTGTTTGCTGTTCCCCATTTTGGTAACCCAGAAATGCAACGCAGTGCGCTTTGGTTGGGATTGTCTTACTTGGCGATCGGTGCATTTCTCACGCTAATTACCCTCAAAGACAATCGCTTAGAACTCGCCCTCGGAGTTCACGCCGCCAACAATTTATTTGTTGCCCTGTTTGTCAACACCAAGGATTCTGCTCTTCCTGCCCCCTCCTTATTTATTCTCAAAGACGTTGGCGACCCACGCCTATCGTTTAGCCTATTCTTACTATCAGCCGCGATCTACTACTTCCTGTTTTTTGGCAAACGTCCATCTCCTAGCCCTTCCCGCCCGTAAACGTCACGCCTTGAATAAAGTAGCGATTAAAAAAAGCATATAGAATCATCACCGGCAACGTAAACAGCATCGACGCCGCCATAATGTAGTTCCAGTAGCTGATATATTGCCCCTTAAACGTATTCAACCCCAGCGGCAAGGTAAACATCTCCGGGTCAAACAAAATCACCACGGGCAGTAAAAAATTATTCCAACTGCCCATAAACACAAACACCGCCTGCGCCGCCAGAGCAGGTTTTGCCAAAGGCAAGACAATCCGGCGGAAAATCTCAAACTGCCCCAACCCATCCAGTTGCGCTGCCTCCTCCAACTCCCTGGGGAAGTTCACAAAAAACTGCCGCATCATAAAAATAAATGTGGCATTTACCATACTCGGCACAATCATTCCCTGATAAGAGTTGAGCCAGCCGATCGCCTTCAAAATCAAAAATGTCGGAATCAGCGTGATCTGAGCCGGAATTGCTAACACCGCTAACAATAGAAAGAACCAAAACTGTCGCCCCCGAAACCGCAACCGCGCCAACGCATACCCCGCCATTGAGTTGAACAACAAATTCAACCCCGTCACACTCACCGCGATCGCCACACTGTTGAACAACCAGCGCAGAAACAGCGGTTCCTGGAAAAAAATCTGGCGGTAGTTCTCCAGTGTGAAACTCCTGGGAAAAAAATTTGCCTCCCCACTGACAATCTCCGACAGCGGCTTAAACGACGCCGAAAGCGCCCAGAGGAACGGAATTAGCGTGACGATCGCATAGCTCACCAACACGCCATAGAGCAGGATTTGGGTGAGTTTAGATAAAAAGAGTTTGTTCATAACTAGCGATTAGCGATTAGCGATTGCTTCATCCTTCATCCCTGCCAAACACCTGCCGTTGAATCAGGGTGATGGCAATGATGATAGTGGCGAGGAGGAGGGCGATCGCGCCCCATAGCCCAATTGCAAATTGCGGAACACAGCTTGGTAAATCAACAACACCACCGTCAGCGTCGAGTTATTTGGACCGCCTGTGCCCCCCGAAAAAATGTAGGACTGATCAAACAATTGAAATGTGCCAATAATCCCCATTGCCACCACAAAGAACGTTACAGGCTTGAGCAGGGGCACGGTGATGTAAATGAATTGTTGCCACGCCGTTGCCCCATCCAACTCCGACGCCTCATACACGCTCCGGGGAATGTCTTGTAGCGCTGCCAGATAGATCACCATGTAAAACGGAGCCGTTGACCAGATATTCATCAACATGATGCCATTCAGGGCAACCGCCGGATCGCCCAACCAGTTGTAGGTGGGTAGCCCGATCGCCGCCAACAAATCATTTAACAAGCCGTTGGTGTTGTAGATCCACATAAAGATCAACGTCAGCACTGCCGAAGAGGTGACGGTTGGCAAAAAATAGAGAATCCGCAACCAATTTCTTGCTTTGATTCCTGCATTCAACGTCACCGCTAAAATCAACGCTAACATCGTTTGGGTGGGAACGACGATCGCCACGTATTTTGCCGTATTCCGCAGCGCAATCCCCACCCGATCGTCCGTCACCAACCGTTGAAAATTCCGCCCACCGACAAACTCATATTCAATTTCCCCCAACAACTGCACCCGATGCACCGACAAAAACACCGCAAACAAAATTGGCAACACCACAAATACACCAATCACGAATAGCGTGGGTGCCATAAACAGGTAGCCCGTCAGGTCTTGCCGTAAGCGTTGCCGTTCTACTGGTTTAAGTAGTTTTCGTTGTCTAGGGGTTTTCACAAATCGTCTAGTCATTGGAGTAATTAGCGATAGCGATTAGCGATTAGCAGTTAATAAAGGTTGGCATCGAACCATCCGCTCACCTGATGAAATTTCTACCGTCCCTGTTTCCCAGCTTTTCCTAAAAAGCCAGGGCACTTTGTCGTTACAGTTGCTTAGGATTGTTAGACCGCTAAATCTCTCAATTCAGTCAATGTATTATTTCTTGTCTTGCTTCTCGGCTCTCAATTCTTGCTTAGCTCCCAATACTCGGTACACATCCTGGCGAGTAATGCGGATCGCCAAGTCGAGGTTCCTCCACATCAATCATCAGAGCTTCAGCAGCAGCATTGATTGCATCAAGTGGGTTCATACCCTTGCGTCGCATGTATTTGGCAGCAAGATCCTCGATTTGTGCAATACGCTGAAGTTGAGTAACATGTACGTTGTTTTTGGGTGTTTCGTAGTATTTCACATCCAAAACCTCATTAATCGATTTTTTTGCATACCAAAAAGAAGTTGATAAATCCTACCCAGTGCGGAAGCATAAATTCCCCGCTGTCCTCCTTTGATTGAATACTGCTTTGTGTACGTTTGAAGAGAGCCTTGATTCTCCTCAATCCATTCTCCAATTGCTGAGCGTAAATCTTTATTCAAAAGGATTGAGGCGTAGCGGAACTCAAATTTCTGAATGTACTCGTCTTCATCTCTAATGATTCCAAAGGCATGATCAGCCCGTCTCTCCAAGGTCTCATAAAGAGCAGCAGCAAGCAGAGCAATTGCTTGTCTACGCATACCGATTACGGCAGCGTACATGATCATTGCCATAAATCTTGAGTTGAGATCAGATTACCTTCAATAAAGCCCTGTCCCTGAAACTCAACAACATCTCCTTTAAATCCGTAACCCTTCAGCCTACTGAAAGCGTTACCCTCGGTACGTAACGTGTCGCTTAACCACCCTTCATTAAATCCAACTGCCTTACTTGCTTGGCGCATTGACCAGCGGTATTCGCCATCCAAATCCATATATACGGGAATGGGAATGCCACCGATTGTAATATCCTTGCTTTTCACACGTTCAATCCTTGTTTCTTCAGACATAAGTGAGTCCTCTATTGAGTTGAATGTACATACCATGAGTCTAACCCATTGGCGCTTATGTACTATAATGCCATGAGTTCAACCCGATGGCAGCTTTTTCGGATAAAAGCAAATGTGGTCGTGAGTTAAATCAATATGAGCGAGACTGTCTACATTGAAACCAGTATCTTGGGATACCTTACTGCTCGATCAACCAAAAACCTGATCCTGGCTGCAAATATGGAGATAACTAAAGATTGGTGGGAATTTCGCCGAAACACTTTCATTCTTTACACCTCGGAGGCTGTTCTAGATGAAGTGGCACAGGGGGACGTGGAGATTGCTGCTCAACGACTGGAGATTCTGCGTGATTTTCCCTTGCTGGCATTAAACCAGGCGGTACAGGATTTAGCTGCACAATTTCTCGCTCGAAGTAGCCTTCCTCCAAAGGCGAAGGTGGACGCGATTCACATTGCCGCTGCTACCATACACGGCATGGATTACCTGCTAACCTGGAATTGCAAACATATCGCCAATGCCCAAATCCAGGGAAAGTTGGCGGAGATTAGTCTCGATTTCGGCTGTGTGTTGCCTGTTCTCTGCACACCAAACGAACTGATGGGAGATTAGATCATGTGGAAAGATGAAATTGTCGAAGAAATTCACAAAATCCGCGAATCGTATGCAAAATCTTTCAATTATGACCTAGACGCAATATTTGAAGATTTACGTAGAAAGGAAGCTGAAAGCGGTAGAGAAATTGTGAGCTTGTCGCGGAAGCGTGGTCGAACAGCTCGTTGGAGCGGACGGGCGAGAGATCTTGGTGGGGATGCGGAGAGTGCTAGCCGCCGCCCAACTTAACTGTTAACCATTCATTCTTCGTCCTTATC
>JAAUSV010000154.1 GCA_012032525.1 Leptolyngbyaceae cyanobacterium SL_7_1 | reverse complement strand
TACACCATGAGTTTTTTTGCAATGCAGCCCTGATTGACACAGACACCACCCAGGTGATGACGTTCGACGATCGCCACAGTTGCGCCGCGCTTTGCCGCCTGTTTGGCTGCACTCAATCCCCCCGATCCTGCCCCGACGACGACCAAATCGTAAGCACTTACCATGGCTTGCAACCTTGTAAACCTGTCTGCATCAGTGTGTCTATTAGCGCTTTCCCATTAGCACCTTACTGACTTGCCTAAAAGAATTACGTCTACCCAAAGGAGAGTTTGTTGAGCAGAATTGTTGGTCAAACTGCCTTTCCCCAGAGAGATTAGAGGCGAACTTTATATCTTCCGGTAGATGAGTTATTACAGGTCGATGCTTTTATAGTGCAAATAGAAAAAACCTATTAATTTAATTCGCCATAAAATGACTGATTTTGTAGAAAAACCGATTTCTTTTTGGATCGATTCCACGCCACAATCTCAGTTTCCATCCCTCCAGGGATCTGTATCGGTCGATGTGGCGATCGTGGGGGCTGGCATTGCTGGCATTACCGCTGCAACGTTGCTGAAACGGGCTGGAAAGACAGTGGCAGTGATTGAGGCGGCACGGGTGGGCACGGGGGTCAGCGGTCATACCACCGCCAAGGTGACAGCGCTGCACCAACTGATTTACGCAGAGCTGATTAAGCAGCAAGGCGAAACCAAAGCGCGGCTATACGCAGAGTCCAATCAAGCCGCTGTCGAACAAGTCGCCCAGTTGATTGAGCAAGACGGAATCGAGTGTGATTTCAGTCGCCAAAGTGCTTACACATTTGCAGAATCCGACGATACGTTAGGTCAGGTTGAGGAGGAGGTTGAGGCGGCATTGAAACTGGGGCTGCCAGTGGCACTGGTGCAAGCAACTTCCCTGCCGTTTCCGATCGCCGGTGCGATTAAACTCGATCGCCAAGTTCAATTTCACGTGCGCAAGTACCTGATGCACCTCGCCAATTCCATTCCCGGTAGTGGTAGCTATGTCTTTGAACAAAGCCGTGTCCAGCATGTTGAGGAAGGGCAGCCGTGCGAGGTGCTCACCGATCGGGGAACGGTGCAAGCCAAGGATGTGATCGTCACCACCAATCTGCCGATTTTGAATCAGGGATTGTTTTTTGCCAAAGCCTATCCCAAGCGCTCTTACCTGATTGGAGTGCCAATCGACCCAGCCGCCGCTCCCGTGGGCATGTATATCGGCGCAGGTAGCGACTATTACTCCATCCGCACCACGCCCTATGGCGATCGCTTGCTCCTGCTCATTGGGGGGGGTGGTCACAAGGTGGGCACGGTCACCCACACGCAGGAGCGCTACCACAAGCTAGCCGCCTTTGCCCAATCGCGGTTTGGCATAGATTCGATCGCCTACCGTTGGTCAACCCAGGACATGGTGTCCTTTGACAAGTTGCCCTTCATTGGCAAGCTGACTCCATTTAACAATCACATTTACGTTGCCACGGGATTCAGCCTTTGGGGGATGAGCAAGGGGACGCTGTCGGGTATGCTATTGACCGACATGATTTTGGGTCGAGAAAACCCATGGGCAGAGCTATACGATGCCACCCGCGCCACGCCGTTCATTACCCCCCAATCGATTAAGGAAAATATTGAGGTAGGGGTGCATTGGTTGGGCGATCGCCTCAAAGGACTCCAAACCTCCTCCACCCGTGATGTTGCCCAAGGCGAGGGCAAGTTGTTGACGTTGGATGGAGAAAAAGTTGCCGTCTATCGAGATCACCAGGGCAAATGCCATGGCGTGTCTGCGGTCTGTACTCATTTGGGCTGCATTGTCGATTGGAATGATGCCGAACGCAGTTGGGATTGCCCATGTCATGGAGCGCGGTTTGACTACGATGGCGCGGTGCTTCACGGACCTGCCATCAACCCGTTAAAGCAAAAAGTTGTGGAGGGGGTAGAAGGATAAGAAGCAACAAGAGACGCTTGGCAGGCAATTAGCAGTTAGGAGGAACAAATCAGATGGATAACCAATTGGATGAAAATGGGCAGAATTTGCCCGATGAGGCAATCGCAGACGCGGCAATGGCAAATGACGAGCTAGAGGCGGATCTCGATGAGTTAGCGGTTGAGTTGGACGAAGAGGAACTCGACGCCATCGCAGCCGACTTGGACGACCAAGCTGGAGACCTGCCCCAAGCTCTAACGGAGTCCTACGGAACCGGAGTACATGACCAACCAGGATTTAGTGTGGGTGGGCGGACGTTGAGCGATCGCCTGGAGAACTTTAACGAAGCCAGCCCTGTATTGACGGGAGGCGACATCGACGCCAACTGGGAACAAGCCAACGCCGTTGGGGATGAATCCGTGGGCGGCACCGTTGCCACGCCTGACCAAGACATTGTGGATGAATTGGGCGCCGCCGTTGGGCTGGAAATGGACGATCGAGCCTTCCTTCGCACCAACGAAATATTGGAACAACGGGACGATCGCCGCTGGGATCTCGACCCAGAATCCTCAGAGGACTATGGCGATCGAAGAGGGTAGGGCAAAACTGGAGAGCGGAGGAAATCATCCTCGTTCCTCTGTCCTCGTTCCTCTGTCCTCGTTCCTCTGTCCTTCCGCTACCATCCTTCACTAACTTCTTCCCTGGGGAGGACGAGTCAAGACGGTTTTACCGCTACTAAATAGTAAAGAGAACATACTCGTTGACCTAATGGAGATAGTTATGAAGAATTTGTTTTGTTCGCTTGCCCTGCGTACGGTTCGCCAAGTGGTGGTGAGTTTGGTGATGGCGATCGCCCTATTTGTTTTGCCAATGGTGGGGCAAGCTAACCTATTGCAGGCAAGGGCAGATATTCCAGCCATTAAGAAAGAGTTGGGGTCTGATCGGGTTAGTCCTAAAACCATCAAACGCATTCAACAAAAAGCGGAGGATTTAGGAGATGCGCCGGGACGACGCATTGGAGATACAGGACTGGAGAATATTCGAGAATTGGGCGAAAACATTCCTGAAACGATCGATCTAAATCGTCGTCAAAAGGGGGAAATTTATTCGGATAAAGAGACCAATACGCGGGATCTGGATAAGGCTCAACGCCAAGCTGAGCGCAATGCTAATCGATAGATGATGTGGGGTGGGCATTCTGCCTGCCCAATTTGGACGGCTGAAGTGCCCATCCCGCAAGACAACGGGCACTTCAGCCGTCAATATGCGCATCGCGTTATCTAGATTCTATCTGACCAATAAAACGTTCCACGCAGGCTGGGTTGAGCAGCGCGAAACCCAACCTAGACAGAGATTTCGCGTTGGGGTGAGGCAGGAAACTCAACCTAGGAGGTTTCAAGAGTTTCAGAAGTTGTTTCAGTCAATCAGATTGGTTCATAGCTCTGTCATTTGATTGTGTCGTAGCGTCATTTGATTTCGTTGTAGCGTTCCTTGATTTCATTGGAACGTTACTTGATTTTGTTGTAGTGTCATTTGATTTTGTTGTAGCGTCACTTGATTTCGTTGTAGCGTTTTTTGATTTTGTTGTAGCGTTACTTGATTTCGTTGTAGCGTCATTTGATTTCCTTACAACAACTTCAAACTCCCGCTCCTCAGCCAAGGGTAAAACCAAAGTTCCCCGGCTTCTCGGAGAAGCCGGGGAACTGGACAGCAGGATTGTGTGATTCAAATCGAATTCACGCCGATCGCTTGACGCAGTGCCCCAATCCCAGTATTTTGATACATCAAGGTTGTTTTTTGTACACGCAACCGATTCCAACCCAAAAATCTAGCGCTACCCAGAATTGTTACCAGCAATCCTGAGTAGCTAACCGCAACGAGCTGTTCGAGGCAGTCCGGCGGCTAACGAGTGATCTTATCATTCCGCTAGCCACCTCGACTTGTCGTATCAAGAAGTCGCGGTGGCTAGATTTTGGGGTTTCCTACAAACCCCATGGAGTGACACAACGTATGGCTGACGAATTCTTGGATTCCCGTTCCTCTGGAGACGAGGGACAGAGAAATGATGAGGCTGAAAGGGGCGATCGCGAGCGCCTGCAAATCCTCATCATCGGTTCCCGTGAAGGGGTGATCGAAACGATTCACAACCTGCATCGCCGAGGCTTTGCCGAGGTGAATGACTGGAGTACGCTGTTGCCCACACCGATATCGGGCGAGATGATGAGCATCTTGAGGCGCGATCGGGTGATTGGGCGATCGGATTGAGGCAGAGACAAAACCCCCGGCTTTTCCTAAAAAAGCCGGGGGGCTGGAGATAGATGAGAGATAATTTGCTGCACCTCATTAGGAGTCAATACCGTAGGCAAATAGCGTGATTTCTTTGCCCTTACTGCATCAATCGGCGCAGGTGGATTCGGCGGCTGCGATCGAGTTTAGGACACCGTTGAATGTACTAACAGAACTGCGTGAAATGGTGCGAGACGCGGTTCAGTGTCATTTTGAGGAAGCTGAACAGTCAAGACTAATTCAGATGTTCTACTTGGATTAGTTCTTATTCAAATAAAAATTGCGATTTTTATTTCTACTTTTTGTTCCAAATTTTGATCAATGTAAGGCGCAAAAATCCGGTAGAAGCAGGTAAGCGTTGAATTTATAGTGAAAGGGCGCAAAAGGGGTTTATACATGTTGTTTTTCGCTTTTCGATGGAAATACCATACCTCAGCTTCATCCAATTTTGTTTAGGCTTTACAAGTTTTCAACAAGTTTCTGTGATTTGATTGGAAAGAAGGGGAATTCTACTGAAGGTAATGAGCAATAGCAATCATTCAGGAAAATAATAATGGCAGTAACAGCTACAAAAACTGATTCACAAAAAGCCAGTCCAAAAACTGCGGCTCGCACAACTCGACTACTTTTGGCTTTGTGGGATGCTGGTGGAAGAAATATCGGCAAAGGAAAGGTGACAGATCGAGTAAAAATTAAGGGCGAAAAGAGTGCTGATTGTGAGAAGTTTTTTGTTGAGCTAGAGAAAGAAGAATCTATCATCGTTGAGAGAAACAAGGTTTCTATTACAGAAAAGGGCATTGAGCAATTAGGGCAAGGCTTAAAAAATGCTGATCTTGGTATCACTGCAACGATCGTTGGAGCTTGGATGGCAAAGGCTTTGTTGAAGTGGATTCAACAATCGGAAGCAACCATGAATAGTGCTGCAACAAATGGAAAAGCTGCTCATTCTAAGATTGGTTCCTATGAAGAATTCAAGCAAGTTGTTTTAGAAGTCTTCGATCGTCTCGATCGTGATTACAATCTAGATAACCTAGTTCCTATTTATCGCATTCGTCGAGCAATTGGTGAGCAAGTTTCCCGGTCCCATTTCAATGAATGGATGCTGAACTTGCAAGCTGACGATCTTCTTCAATTGATTGGCGGAGAAATGCCGAGCCTAACGCCCGATATTGCTGAAGATTCGATCGAAACAAAGCTTGGTGGAGTTCGATACTACGCAAAAAAACTGTAATAAATTCTTTCAGCCCACACCAATAAACTTGTAAATTCTGCTTTTTGTGACGAAGCAATCATGAACTCTGCTGCCTCCTCATCTTCTTCGATTGAACAGATTGACGCCATTCTTCGAGATCACAATCCTTTTTCTCAAGCTCCCATTTTGAGAGCTAACCATGTTTGGGGGAAAGGGTTTCCTGATGTCGAATCTCTCAATGCTCACGCATCTGATGCAATTTTTAGAGCCTTAGATGAAATTCGTGCTGGTCTCTATCCGACAACTTCCATTTTGATTACTGCTCAAGATGGAACAGGAAAGACACATATTATCAGTCGCATTCGCCGTCGTCTCCGAAGTCAAGGCGGAGCTTTATTTGTCTATGCCAACAAATTTGATGACCTTAATCGAGTGAAGCAAGGATTTCAGCAAATTCTAGCTGATAGTTTAAGCAACATTGGCAAACAGGAAATAACACAGTGGCAAGAGCTGGCGACAGCAATGGCAAATGATGCCATTAGAGCAGCAAATCTACAAGCTCAATTTCTACCTGTTGAGCATTTGGTCAAGAAGCTTGAGGATGCTGACGAACAGCAAGTTAAAAATGGATCAATCAACTTACAAAAGCATTCCGTAAAGCAAAGAATGTTAAAGACCCAGATATTGTCCGAGCTATCTTTTGGACTTTATCTGAGGAACAAGCCTCATATGCATCAAATTGGTTGGGTGGAAAAGAGTTGGCTCAATACAAAGCAAATGAGCTAAGTTTGCCAGAGCAAAATCAATCTTTTGACACCGTTTTGCAAATTCTATCTCTGATTAGTGAATACAATGAACTAGTAATTTGCTTTGATGAGCTAGATTTGCCTGATTGTAATGACGCTGGTCTACACAAGTCTCAGGTTATATCTGGTTTAGTAAAAGAATTGTATGAGAATCTCCATCGAGGAGTTATTCTCACTGTAATGATGCCGGGAGTCTGGAGCGAGAAGGTTAAACAACTGCCTCCTGGGGTCTGGAGCAGAGTAACAGCTTGTGGAGAGCCGCATGATCTGAAGTACATGGATAGTGACTCGGTTATTGAGCTAGTTACTCGTTTTCTCAAAGAATTCTACGAAGAGAAAGGATTAATCCCTCCTTGTCCAATCTATCCATTCAATGAGCATCAATTGAGAGAGTTAGGTAAAGAAAAACTCACGGTTAGACGGGTTCTGATGTGGTGCAAGGATAATTGCAAACCTCCAATTTCCGATACACTTTCTATCCTTTCTAAAGTTGCAGTTCTACCTCCACCTCCTGAAGACTTAGTTGAAACAGCTTTCAACAATGAAATGAATGAAGATATTGAAAAAGACTTAGATGATAATGCTTTGATTTCAAATGCACTTCTTTTCAATCTTCAAATGCTAGTCGGTCAAACAGTAGAGAGAGTAACGATTGAAGAAGTTACTACTAAAGTCAAGAAGCGTGGCGGCAGAGATCCATATCTAAATTTCAAAATTCTTGGTAAAGAAGATGATAAAGATGTGAGTATTGGGGTAGCAGTTTTGCAATACGAAGGTGGCGGAGGACTGGGTGCAGGGTTCAGAAGATTAGTTGATGAAGACAACCTTTTTGGTTTAACTCGTGGCTGTCTAGTTCGCTCTCAAAATAAGGCAATCAACTCATATTTTAGGAAAACATATCTTAACCCTTTGATTCATGAGAAAGGTGGAGAGTTTGTGGACTTGAAGGAAGAGGAGGTAAAACCTTTAATTGCTATTCGAGCTGTTTATCAAAAGCGAGAAATAGACTACAGGCTCACTGAAGAGCAAATTTCTGAGTTTATTGATAAAAAAGGAGAAAAATATCAATTGGGTGCTCATAATCCTCTTCTCAAAGACATTCTGAGTGATCCGTCACATCAAGTGCCTGTACTTGAAGACGAGCCAGAAGTATCGGTGCAAGAGGATGCAACAGATGATAATTCTGATGAGCTTAACCCATTTGAAAGAGGTGAATTAGCTGGACTAGCTGCTAATGGTTGAGCCGATTTTACTTGATAAGGTCCTGTATCTCCCTGCTCCAGACGTTGAAGCTTTGGCTGAAGGGCAGGTTGTTGCAGCTCTTCCTAAAGTATCAATTGAGAAGGGATGGTCTTTTATTCTCTGTCCTAGCGACGACGTAACCTGTTCACTCCCAATCGAGCGGCAATATAATCCTGGCTTTCTAACAACTGCCAAATCTGCATTGGCTCAGTTAAAAACTACAACACTAGAGCTTAAAGTTTGGGCAAAGTGTGAATCCTCCACCTTACTTTATGAGCTGAAAGAGTTAGATGTTTTGTCGCAATTGACTAACTGGACACCGATAGCTTTAAAGACTGCACTAACACAACGACAACATCTTTTCTTGGCTTGTTTAAGAATCTATCAGTTGCCTGAATCAATCAAGGTTTCAATAAATTCTTCTAGTGCTACAAAAGTTGGAAAGTTTGGCAGCTTGTCTTCACTGGATTTATCTGAGCATATTTCCATTCCAATGAGAGTAGCTCCTTCTAAAGCTGTACTGGTCGATCGTATTTTTAATCAACGAAAGCAACAATTAGAAGGACGCAAGCTACCTCTTTACCCTCAATTAGAGGAATTACACAATGCAGTTGCTCAGTTAACAATAGCTAATTTAAAGGCAGAAGAACTTAAGCAAGATATTGAAGTGTTTTTAGGATGGGCTAGTTGTTCGGTTAACAACCAACCTGATTCTAACCTCTCTTGGATTAAGTCAGTTGCTATGGTAGGCAACTCAAGTGATGGAGATTCGTTTGAGAAGTTAGTTCGTAAAAGTTTTATTAAATTAGGGTTTAGAAACTCTAACTCTAATCCTCATGCAAGTCTCGATCCTAATAGTTGTGGAGGAGCGGGAGGGTTGGATTTCTACTGTGAGGAGCCTTATCAAATTGTAGGAGAGTGCAAGGCAACAAAAACTGAAACTGTTTCCGATAGTACACCAGCGCAATTAGTCAAGTTAGGCTTGAAACACCTTCAAGAACAGTACGGAAACTGCATTAAAGTTATTGTAGCTGCTGGCGCACTGAATTCACACGCCAATCAAACTGCTGTCGGGAATCAAATGAATGTAATCCGTCCTGAAACATTACAAAGATTAGTTGAACTGAAAGCAAGATATAAGGGAGCAATTAACCTATTGGATTTACAGTCCTGTTTACAGTCGAATCCATTTGGTGAAGATGCAGACATAAAACTAAATAATTTTGCTGATAGAGCTTGGAATAATATTCAGATAAGATTACACCTTGTTGAAGCTATTAAACAGCTCATTGAGACTCAGCAAGATAGGAAACAGTTTGAAGTTGTAGAAATCCGCGTTCAATACAATGCTTATTTCTCAAAACTTGATGGCGGCATTCTAGACGATCAAACAGTTCATGAGATGTTGATAGAAATGTCTTCCCCTCTCATAGGGTACTTAGGACGAATTAAGGGAACTAGTTTACGGACGATCGCTTCTATTTCCTCCGCCCAATGCCAGAAGTAGATGATAATACCAACGAATAATTAGGAGTTAATCACCTAGATTCTCTGGAAACCCAAATTGATCTGGCAATTCATCTGACGTAATCTGCAAAACTTCAAGCAATTTTTTGTATTAAACAGGCGTGAGTTTTGGCACTGCTCGTCCCGCTTCCCAATTTCTGCCCAATTTCTGATTGTTAAAGACTTGCTTCAAGGCGAGATTGTCAAGCAGAGCTTGAAAGCAAAGAATTAGCTTGGTCTTGCCTCGACTTTATCCATTTGAGAACGGACAACAGTGCCGTCTCACGATCGCAGCCATCACCACTCAAGAGAAATAGATAAAATCTGAGCTAAAAAGAGCTAGAAATCCACACAATCTAGTCCGGCTCTGCATACTTCGACCTCCTACGGGACTGACGGGGCTCGAACCCGCAACTTCCGCCGTGACAGGGCGGTGCTCTAACCAATTGAACTACAGTCCCTCGCTGAAATGCACTATTTACAGCGCGTGTTCCATTGTATATCTCCTGCCGAGTTTTGGCTACTCCCTTTTTTTACAAAGTTGGGAAAAAGAGTTGGCGATAGGTCAACAGTAGCGGCTCACCAAAGAACAAAGCCAGCATCGCACCCAACGCCAAGAAAGGTCCAAACGGCATCGGCTGTCGGCGATCGAGCCAACCCAGCGCCATGGCTCCCCCACCGATCGCCGCCCCGCCAACGCAGGCAAGAAATCCTGCCAACAACAGCAACTTCCATCCCAGCCATGCCCCCATCATGGCGGCGAGTTTGGCATCCCCCGACCCCATGGCGTCTTGTTTAAGGGCGATCGATCCACCAATCCGAATTAGGTCAAATAGCCAAATTCCCACCACTGCCCCCAAAATGCCACTGAATAGTTGCGCTGCTGCACCCACCACGGTTTGGTGATTTAGCCATCCTCCCAGGGTTTGGAACAGCAAGCCAACCACCAAGCCCGATCGCATCAAGGACAGCGGCAACGTCATCGTATCGAGGTCAATCAGGGACAGCGCTAGCAGCCAGCTAAACAGCGCCCAATAGCCGATCGCCAGCAACGGCGTGGGAAACGACCAAGCGATCCAGACAAATACCAGTCCGGTCATGCCCTCGACGATCGGGTAGCGGAGGGAAATGGGAGTCCGGCAATAGCGGCAACGTCCTTTGAGCTTGAGCCAACCAAGGACAGGTATATTGTCGTAGGGCTTGAGCGATCGCAAACACTGGGGACAGCGAGAGGGCGGGTGCCACAGCGACAGTTTTAGGGGGAGTCGATGAGCCACCACATTTAGGAAGCTACCGATCGACGCTCCCAAAACAAAAACCATCAGGGAAAGTAAGCTTGAGGACAGGAGGTCTACCACGATCGCACCACCAAAAATCACGACTAGCTCATAGGACAATTTGGGGATCACGGTTCTAAGGATTACACTACTGGCTGTACACTGTTGAGGTCTTTCTGCGGATTTAATACAGATTTAATCTTACTAGGGGTGCACGGATGAGGGTTTCGCAATCGTCATATGCCTTGGGGCATATCGGTTCGTCTGAGTAATTTAAGTTCTGGTTTGATGGTGCTTATATGACACTGACGCAACAAACTCCTGTTACACTAGCCTACCAATCCCACACCCGCACGGTGGGGCGGCGTTATCAGTCAGTAGCCGTGATGATCCTCATCACTGTTTTGATGGTGGCAGGCATTGGCGGTCGTCTTGCCTATCTGCAACTGGTGCAAGGAGAGCGCCATCGTCAATTGGCGGACAACAATCGCATC
>JAAUSV010000153.1 GCA_012032525.1 Leptolyngbyaceae cyanobacterium SL_7_1 | reverse complement strand
ACTCCTCCGTCAGCCACTCACAGAATTGCTGATAGAAGCGATCGCCCTCCGTCAACGCCGCCCGGTCAAACAACTGAAAATCCAGATACGCCACCCGCTTGCCCAACGCCTCCGCCCTCGCCTTGGCGCGGATCAACAGCGAACTCTTGCCCATCTGGCGCGGATCTTTGATCGTGATCGTCACCCCATTCGATCGCTCAATCGTACTCAGGGCAATGGCATCACTCGATCGCGCCACGTAAAACTGCGACTCCGGGTTCATCGTCCCCTCTGGCAATTCCAGTGCTACGGGTTGCGCGGCGGGGAGGGGCGGTTGCAGCGTGGTTGGGGGCGTGGGAGTCAGCGATCAACCCAGCATTCCCTGCTCCGTGTCCGCAAAAGTGAACGATCTGTGGCTTATAGCCCAGCATTGCCCGTTG
This sequence comes from Leptolyngbyaceae cyanobacterium SL_7_1, assembly GCA_012032525.1. Classification (GTDB taxonomy): domain Bacteria; phylum Cyanobacteriota; class Cyanobacteriia; order Elainellales; family Elainellaceae; genus JAAUSV01. Next base: position 10,307 of record JAAUSV010000153.1, on the reverse strand, counting down.
CACATCCCTCGGACGCGCCGCCAATTGGTGTTGGATGACAAACTGGTCACGATGGCGCGATCGCTCTATTGCCGCTGCGATCTCCCGCACTTCCTCATCAAGGCGCAAGGGGTCAGTTCCCCTAGGGTTTGCCGAAAGGATCAAGATGGTCTTGGGTTGGGGTGGGTCGCTCATGGGGGCAATGGGACGACGGAGATGGGAGGCGCTGTCTAATGGGGGAAATGGCTGGGGTTGGGCAACGCCTTTGGGCAAATGGGCTGGTTAGCCCTTGCAGATCAATGTCCCAAGGGGTTGCACCTACAGTCTACAGTCTATGGAATGACTAAGGATAATGCTCGGAGGATGTCTGGTTCAAGTCAACTTATTTGCTGGAAGTTCTTGTCCAGATTGATGCAACACAAGACGAGTCACTTCTCCCTGGGAATCGTGCAGGAAGGTGATTTGAGCATCAACGTCAGTGATGAAAAACTGGGTTGCTGTTTCTGCAAACAATTCCAGTTTGGCTTGCCCCGTCGCTTGGGCATAGAGTCGGCCTTGGTCTTTAGTGATGGTCAGAATGAAATTGGGAGCCAATTCATATTGTCCAACATAGGCATCCAATACAGTTGGATCAAGGGCGATCGCCACCCGTTGCTTTGGGGGTTGGTACTGGGTCAGTGGGTGCTGGCGATCGAGCAGATGCAGCCCAATGTCACTGATCTCATGCTCTGAATTAGACAATACAACAACGCCCAACCGGGGTTGTTTGACAAAGCCAATAAAACTGCGAAAGCCGCCTGTGCCGCCGTTATGAAGGATGATTTCCGTCTGGTTTTGGGTCAGCACATGCCAGCCCAGAGCCATTGCCACCTCCGGACTTCCAGTCTGTATCTGGATGGTATGGGTGTTGTGCAGTGGCACGGTTATGGAGGATGGCGCCAGTTCTTGATCGAGATTTGCCGCCAAAAACTTGAGGAGATCGGTTGCTGTCGATCGCAATCCCCCTGCCCCTGCCAGGGTTGGCAAATCCCAGGAGGAAACCGGATTGCCCAGAGCATCATGCCCGGTGGCAAAGCGGGCTTGCTGCTCAGCAGTAAGGTGAATCTGGGTGTCAATCATTTGCAAAGGCTGGATGGTGCGGCTGACTAGCGTGGCATAGTCTACTTTGGCTTGTAGGCTGAGGAGATGCCCCAGTAAGCCCATGCCCAAATTGGAGTATTCATATGCAGCCCCGATCGATCGCGTTAGCACATAGTTGATAGGAAGGAATATAGTTGCTCAATGGTGTAATCGGCATAGGGATTACTCCAATCAGCGGGGGCAAGGTTATCGGGTAAGCGCGGCAATCCGGAGGTGTGGGTTGCTAGGTGGCGCAGGGTAATCTCGTCGCCATTGTGCGTTGGCGGGGTTACTACGGCGGGCAAGAACTGGGAAATGGGATCGTCCAGCTTCACCTCACCTCGTTCTGCCCGATCCATCAGCACCAGAGCGGTAAACACCTTGGTAATTGAACCAATTTCAAACAGAGTATTTCCATCAACGGGGCGAGAATTGGTTTGGTCTAGGGTGCCATAGCGGATGATGCGTTGACCCGATCGATCGATCACACCCACAACAATTCCAGTACTTTGCCGCTCCTGATCGATGCGTTGTTGCAGAATTGCCTCAATTTCAGCATTAGATGGGATTGAGTGAGCCGTTGTCATGGTTGTAACCCCACCAAAAATCATTACTTGAATACCACTACCAGATAGAGAATAAGATAGAAAGATGCGATTCTACTAGATTAGGGGTCTGAGTGCTGACCCAGATAGAATACCTCAGCGAGGGAATGATGCGAATAGCCACCACCAAAGCAGACTCAACCTCGTCCTTTACACCGATGCGATCGCCCTTGCTTCAGCGACAGTGTGCCTGTGGAAATTCGGCGGGGCTCACAGCAAGTTGTGATGAGTGTCAGAAAAAGGCTCTAACGTTACAGCGGCGATCGACGGAGCAAACCGAAGCTTCAACACGTGCCCCCGATCGTGCATGAGGTGTTGCCCCACCCTAACATTCAAGCCCAATCGTCTCCCCTTCTGTCCTCTGCCCCGGCGCTGCCTGAATTTTCGGTCAATCAGTTTGTCAATGGAAATTTTGCCAACTTCGATGCCCAGTACGACGTAAACGGACCCCTGCCTAAAACCGGCACGCTGTTTATTTCCCATGGGGTGCACATCAACTATCCAAGAACCATGACAAAGAGTGAACAAACAACGTTTGAAACTGATTTTGTCAAAAGTGTGCACGATAAATGGAGCAACAAGCATCTACTCGTTTTAAATGAACCTGGTTTCTCGGCTTATCAGTGCAACGTGGATGTTACATCCCGGATTGAGAAAAATCCGGATGATGCCCATACCGTGATTAACGTTGTAAAACCAAAGGGTGAAAAGCGATTTCGTCCACGGGTCAGTGGAATTGATAGACAGAAAAATTCAGAAACAACCCACACAGCAAAATTAGATTTTCGCGACCCAACAATCGAACAAAAAAATCAAATCAACACACCAGATCTGATTAAGGATGTCGGAAACTTCGACTTTGACAGCGATCGAATAAACAGCGACTGTCAGAAAGACATCGATGAAATAGCCAGCTTCATCAAACAAAATGCACCCCAACGCGATCCTCAGATCTGTACGTTTTCCCTGGGATATACGGGTCGAGCCAGTTCCCAGGGCAGTAAAGCGTATAACAAGAAATTAAGTGAACGGCGGATGATGGCGGTTGGGAAAATCCTAGATGCTCTTCCGGGGTTTTGCCTCTCTTTTCTAGTTGCAGCGGGTGAGGAGGAAGCGACTGAGGACGCAGAGTTTCGCAGAGTCAGCGTCGGCGTATTTCTGGAGAACAGTCGGCAGCCAAAAGAAACCACACAAAATCTTGCTGCCCATGAATTTGGACACATGATCGGGCTGGGGGATGAATACGTTGAGACTGCGCCAAAAATTCCTGGCTCAAGCGCCAGATTTCTTGGAGACAAACCCTCCCACTACGACGCGGTGAAATCACTAATTGATCAGGCGGCAGCGGATGAACTAATCGTCCAGAGTTCGGCTAATATTATGTCTCTTGGTAACGAGGTAAAGCGGGGGCATTATGTTTTCTTTGTTGCCGCCATTGATGTAATGACGCGACCAGAAATTCAACAGGCAACGGGTAAACCAGATGCCAAATGGCAGGTTGTTTAACTATCTAAGGGGGGTTGGTTTTCGATCCTTCGCAGATCGGTGCTGGACTTTAAGCCCAGCTTGGGTTTGAATGGGGGGAACCAATTGAATGGAAACGCCGAATAGGGCGATCGTCCCGTCGCAACCAAACACAAGCGGGACGATCGCCCTTTGTTGAGTGATTGTAATGGTAGTCCAATTCTGTGTAATCTTAGCCATGCGTTACGCTGCGCCAACCTATCCTACAGAAGTTGGTCTTCATTCTGCCAACCTATCTCATAAACCTTGAAATCTAAATGGCTCTGAACGAACAAACTCGGAGGAAACTTCTCCCGCATAGATCTCTCCGTTAGTTAACCTCAGCACCCTAGACCCACTGGTTTCGCTAAAGTCAATCTTTTTCAAATCGACCCAAAACGTGTTGGGGGTAATGGCTGTCTCAAAGTAATAAACCAGATTTTTCTGATCGGCGACCGTTCGCCACTGTGTTGTTGCCAGGTTTGGAAATCCTTCAATCGAGATGCCGTAGGGCACAGAGGTATTTCTAATCACGCTAAACACGCTTGCTACTGAAATGCGGGGATCATCGGTTTGAGGGATAGCGTTGAGATAATAGCTTGCTCTAACAAAGCGATCGGTCGCCCGATTGGTTCCTGGCAGAAACATATTTCCGGGAACAGTCTGCCAATATTCATTAATCGCTAACTGCTCTTCAAAGATTGGGTCGTTGGTCATTACGGTGTACGACGGGTCGTGATGAATCACCAATCGACCATTAATGTACTCGAATATGGCATTGTCCCCCGTTGGGTCAGAAATGGAAAGATGCACTGTGGTAAGTTTGTCAGTTCCGGGAATCACATCCGTGACCACCACAAATTCTTCTCGACTCAGTGCTTCAACCGCTTCTGCAACGGTGGCAAAATTATCGAGGACATACTGCGCCCAAGCACCAACCGTCAGTCCGGCTGATTCCCATTTGATCAAAGCTGGATACTGCGACTGGACAAGCCAAAGTAAGTTCGCCACCAGTCCTTTTTCATTCATGCCGTCTGGGGTGCCAATATCCCAGGAACTGGCAATCACGCTGCCATATTTTGAAGTCCACTGGATGGAGTTTGGTCCGACCTCTCCATTCCGCTGCATCCCTCTTGGAAAAATCCAAAGATTTGCAGGGATATCTAATGAAAAATCCATCGTGCGCCCAGTCAAAACGGTATCGTTTGGACCTTTGTAAACGACTCTAGTGCAAGCTTCTGCTATACCGATGAAAGTAGAAGTTTTCAGTGCAACGAGAATCGCGATCGCCAAAATTCTTCTAATTACTACACTCACAAAACTACTCCCTATTACTAGTGAAAGGACTAAACAAACTTCGACCAATCTTTGAACTTTGGGAAGTAGAAGCCAGGAGAATAGCCGATCAAAATTGAAAGATTGCGTTTAACAGCAAGCCATTCTGACTCAGATTTAATTCAGTTCGCCTTAACCCCTCACCCGTTTCAAAATCGAAATGATTGAAGCGGTAAGCAAGCTGGAGCGCAAAATTGGAAGAGATGTTGTACTGAGTTCCGAAAATCAGATTCCAGGTGAAGTTTTGTCGGGCACCGATATTAAACCCAGACACATCGCCCCGAAACCCAAATGCCCATTTCTCGGATAACGCTAAATCCACCTGTGCGCCAATCAAAGGTTCGACAAGGGTTCTAGAAAAGCGAAAGTCTCGATCGATTGAGGGCAACGCTCGATCGGGAATTTCTCTGCCATTGATTTGAATGTCATCCACTTCAATGGTTTGCCGCAAGAAGTTGGTGCGCACGCCGACGATCGGGGCAACTGTCAGGCGAGGATAGAAATTATCTCCCTCAGGCGAGTTGTTTAAAGAGGTATCAACCACCCGATAAGAAACTGCTGCATCGACGATAATCTGGCGAACTGAGACTGTACCAAGCTCATGAGGCACTGGATCCGGATGGGAGTATTGAGTCCAATTTGTTGTCCAATTTGGACAAACTGCTGAAGCTGTTGAGGCTCAAACTGTTGCACAAACTGATCTAATCTTCCAGGAGAAGTTTGTTGCACAAACTGGAAAATACTTCCAGACGAAAACGTCCTTCCCAAACTGCCACTGTCTTCACCATATAGATAGAAACCATCCAGAATCAATCCCAGGCGATCGTTTTGTGCCTCCAACCGCAACCCAGCATCAAAGGCGCGATCGAAGTTCAAAACATCGTCTAATCCCAGGTCGAGGGAAGTACTGCGACCGAGTACCGTTACATCTGCATCCACATCAAAGGGCGCAAAGAAATAAGGCTCCACCGAAAACTGCCAATCCCTACGCGAGTCGGAAGCTGGCTCCGTAGAAGGTTCAGCAGACGGCTCAGTCGGCGGCTCGGAGAATGAGTCGGAGGCTGGGGGTCGGGGGTATCAACCTGAGCGATCGAATTGGGTGGAGCAAGTTGACTAACCTCAGTCGAAGTCAGAGCCTCCGCTGAATCAACAGGGTCCTCTGATGTGGCGGGTAAGACCTGCACGGATGGGTATTGTAGCGATTCGTTAGAGATGGCGGAAACAACGCGATCGTCTTGATCATTTAGAACAGTGTCATCAGCGTCTGCATCCAAGTTTGTAATCAAGAAATTCTTACTGGTGGATTTTGAATAGGCAAAATCTGAAGGTGGCAGAGCATTGGGTGCAGAGGTCAAATTGAAGGAGACACCAAGATTCGATGAATCTAGAACGGGGGATGAATCTTGTGCATAGGCAGGTAAGCCTGAAAGGACGGTTGCCATAGAGAGTGCACCGCTAATCCAACCCCCAAACTGCCTCAATTGTTGATTTTTTAATTGTTTCATAGAAGTGAATATGAGTAATGATTTGGTCATCCTGCTTCGACTCATGCTGGTTGATGTTGCTTGAAATTACGTCGGTTCAGTAGGTTGAAACAGGGCTATTGGATCCCCTGCAAAGAGTGCTCGATCGGCTATCAAGTTTTTGGACTAACTCTCTATAGTGAAAAGGTTATCCAGACAAAACTGCTTGTCGATCGCACTCTCTTAGCAAGTTGCTCAGGTAGCATATAAGACAGCGAGCATACAAGGAAACTATATGAAAGTGATAAGAATCATAGATAAACCGCTGCCCATTAAATCGGGATTGTAATTTTGTGTCAGTGCGAGCCGCTCGCACTGACACAAATTATGGAGATCCCCAACAAATCGGTGTCAGGTGTTTCTCCACCGATTGTGCAAACCTGCAACGAATGGTCGTCATCATCGGCTCAACATTCTGATAATTTCGTCATTGAGTTCCCGAAAAACATACCGTGGACTCACCTCATCAAGCATTTCAACAATCTGCCTTGTCTGAGCGACTGTGAATTCCCTGTTGCCCGTCAGCGACTCCAGTTTGACCCTAATCACATAATCTCGAATCTCGTCTACAGAAGCTCGGTTGGCAACCATATCGGCAACGATTTTGCTCGATTTGGCAAATTGAATAAAGTCTTTATTCAAGAGTTCGTAGGACAACTCACCCTTTTTGTTTGTGTAGGCTTCTACGATCGCTTCATACTCGACACTATTTACAGTAGCCAGTTCTTCTGGTGACGCTTCATCCGCGTCAGATGTCTCTCTGTTACCACTGAGTTTCACAGCTCCCCGTCGAGAATAGGGCATACCAGACGTTAGTTCGATCGCCTCTTGAAAGGACTCAAGCGGAAACGTTTCTAGATTGGTATTTGCCGATGGTTCGGGAGTGCCTGTACGTCGATCGACTACAGCTAGCCCAGGTTGGGGCGTGTCATAGCGTAAAATTACAATCCCTGTCTTTACATCCTTGAGCTTCTGTCGATAGGCGACAGCCTCTAGGGTAGACAACTCAACTATTTTTGTTCTAATCACGACTGCACCTTATGAGGTTGATTTGTATTGGTATTAGAACTGAATTAGACCTTCAAATCGAGTACCACTGTCGCGCAATCTTGTATTGCAGGAAGAGGCAATGACCAGCGCGTCAAACACTTCAATCTCACAGTTTCCAGTCACATCAGTTACCTGCAATCCGTTTGCAGAAGAGGCAAAACTTTGGACGCGCCCTTCCACAACAAAGCTGTTGGAACCGCCTGAAGCGGGTCTACGGATGCGAGTGATTCTGCCTGTATAGTTCACCTGCGCCCCGGTTCCAGGCGGAACCGAGAGCGAGAAGCTGAAATTATTGGTTTGATTGAACGTTAAGGACGCATCCACCGATCGCTCATCCCCAAAAACGGAGCCTACTGCCAATCCTCGACCCGGAAAATCACCTTCTGTGGGAAGCGGGGTAGAACCGCTCTGACCTCGGTCAGGCAAGTCAACAATCGTCGCAGATCCCGAAGCATGGTCGAAACTACAACTGACATCATAAACTCTTCCATTGCGGCTAACGCTCATCACCACATCTGAACCAATCATTTGCCCGCTACTGTTGGAAATCGGAATTGTGGTCACAACGCTATTAAATAGGAGTTGCTGTTGCTGTGCTTGAGCAATGCAGGCTTCTCGCGCCCGTCCCATTTGGAATTCCTGAGGAGTAATTTGAGCGGTGGCAGGAGGATGCAGCGAGAAGCCTAGAAATGACGTGGCTGCTGTGGTACAAACCAGAAGTTGGGTTCTCTTCAACATGGAAATCCTTTTGATTTTTAGAAAAGTTCTTGGGTCTTTGTTCAAACTATGCAGAAACTGTAGCAAACTACATCAAACAAAAACCTTCTTCTTTTCTATCATTAAACACCTAAAATTTTCTACTAAATTTGAGCTTTATTGAAAGCAATAGTAGAAGTTTCTCGATCATATTAGTTTCATATTTTCTTGTTCTACTATAGGAATAATTTATCGGTTTATTGTTAGTTTTAAAAACTTGTTTAATGGATAAATTCGATGACCTTCAAAATCATATTTCAACAATTGATGGACGGCTCCGTCCTGCTTGTGGTTGGTGCGATCGCTGCAACGGCTGTAAATCCCGCTGTCGCGCAATCAGTTTCACCACCCGCTCAAATCGCTCAAACCCCAACTTCACTGATCGGAAGTTGGCGGCTCGTAAACATGACCCAACCCGGCTCACCGATGCCAATGGTTTCGGCACAAGCGACTGAAGTAACCGCAGAATTTGCGGGCGATCGCATTTTTGGATCGGGCGGCTGCAATCGGTTCATGGGCAGCTTTCAAACAGAAGACGCACAGTTAAGCATCAGTCCGCTAGCCTCAACTTTTATCGCCTGTGAAGATGCAGTGATGACACAGGAGACGCTTTACCTGACGGCATTACAGGCAGCACAGCAGTATGAAATCGATGCCAATGGCAATCTAGCAATCTTCTACGAAACCGATCAAGGGTCGGGCGTTCTCCGCTTTGCGGCTCAGCCTACCGAAACTACTGAACCAAACCAATCTTCTGAGCCTGTTCAAGGGTTGTGGTAGTTTTTGAAACCTTATTTAGTAGCAATATTTAGTAGTAATTCGACTACAAAGGATTTTCCTAAGTATTGTGTAATTTTTTATACTTCAGACTTTTTCTTAAGTAAAATCATTTGTGCTGTCAATTGCTTTGAGAGTAGAATAAAAAGCATCTCAGTGTTTAGACCCGTTTTCTATAGAGAATCTTTTAGTACAGGGCAAAAACCTAAAAACCCATTAAACCCCTTATTTTGGTTTTTTCCTATACATAGAGAAAATCTATAGAAGAGATAGTCTTCCATCTGGGGTTCGATCGCGAAGGTGGCGAAGCAAGGGAGCCTGCACAAATTCCAGGTTTCTGATTAAGCAAGGCTGACTGGTAAAAGGTGCTCTATGAAACTTCTTGTCATCGAAGACGACCAAAATACAAGCGAGTTGCTCTCAGCCAAACTCTCCGCCCACCGATATGCGGTTGATGCGATCGCAGACGGTTCAGATGGACTAGAACTTGCTTCTCAATGGAATTATGACCTAATCGTGTTGGATGTTTTGCTGCCCACGCTCAATGGTGTTGAAGTTTGTCGTCGTCTCCGCGCTCGCAACTGTCAAACGCCGATTCTGATGTTGACCACCAAAGACGCAAACGAAGACATTGTTGCAGGCTTAGATGCAGGCGCAGATGATTATGTCGCTAAATCTTGTGACGACTCGCAGCTACTTGCCAGAGTGCGAGCGCTTTTGCGACGTGGAGTAAACACTACCTCCTCCCCTGTGCTGACTTGGGGACTGCTGAGCCTTGATCCCGCTTCGGCTCAGGTGGCTTACGGGCAGAAATCGATCGCCCTGCGTCCGAAAGAATACATGCTGCTAGAGTTATTTTTGCGTAACCCCCGGCACATCTTTAGCCGCAGCGCCATCATCGATCATCTGTGGTCGATGGAGGAAACTCCGGTCGAAGGCTCTGTTACTAACCTGATCAAAGATCTGCGACAGCGATTGAAAGCTGCCGGAATGGATGCTGCCTTCATCGAAACCGTTTACGGCTTAGGATATCGGCTAAACGCACCTGGGCAAGAATCAGCTTTAGCAGGCGATCGCACTGTCCGAGAGCAGCGAGGCAGAGCAGCGATCGAGCAAATTGCAGCCCAATTTCGCCACTCATTAGAGCAGCGGCTCAATGGGTTAGAAGCTGTAGAGCGATCGATTCAAGCAGGCAGCTTTAGTTTGCAACAGCAGCAAGCGATCCGAGCGGAGGTACACAAACTTGCGGGTGGATTAGGAACGTTTGGTTATAGCAGAGCTTCTGAGATTGCCCAAGCGATCGAACAATTACTAGAACCAAATGAAAATGAAGAAATGGCGTCTGCAAATCAATTTGCTCAATTGTTGAATGAATTGAAGCAAGAGCTAGATTTAAAGGCATAATTGGGGCGATCGGCATACACCATCGATCTAAGGATCGCGAATTTATTAATGTGTAATTTTCCTATGTAAGGGCATGGCATTGCCATACCCTTACGGCGATGTTTTGATCCTGTTGCTGTTCTTTTCCCAGGTCAATGCAGTATTTCGCAATGCCGATCGCCATTGGTTTTCCCTATCCCCCAATCAATCCTGGCTTACCAGTTTCCTCGCGGGACTAGGAGTATTGATTTTGGTTGATAGGCAACCTTAGAGAATC
>JAAUSV010000152.1 GCA_012032525.1 Leptolyngbyaceae cyanobacterium SL_7_1 | reverse complement strand
ATTTGCAGCAGTGCCAGCGCCGGAATGATAAATCCTAGTAACAACGGTAGGCTACAGGCAGTTAGGGCGATCGCTGCTCGCCCGCCCCGCACTGATAAGGCGACAACTGCTGGTGGCGATTGGGTTGGTAGTATTTGGCTTGCTTGCGAAACTGGCGTTCTACCCCGATCAGCACAAAGATAAACAGCAGCAAACATGCCGCCAACTGTGATGCCGCCAGCCGCTCCCCCATGCCAAACCAAGTGCGGTAGATCCCCGTGGTAAACGTCTCCACCCCGAAATACTGCACTGTGCCGAAATCATTTAGTGTTTCCATCAGGGCAAGCGCTGTCCCCGCTGCGATCGCCGGACGCGCCAACGGCAACGCTACCCGCCAAAAACTACCCCAGGGACTACACCCCAGCGATCGACTCGCCTCCAAGGTACACACCGACTGTTCCAGAAACGCCACCCGCACCAGCAGGTACACGTAGGGATACAACACCAGCGTCAGCATCAACACGGTTCCCCAGAGCGATCGCACATTGGGAAACCAGTAATCCGCCAAGCTCTCCCAGCCAAATAGCCCCCGCACCCCTCGCTGCACCGGACCATAAAACTCCAACAGCTCCGTATAGACATACGCCAAAATGTAGGCAGGAGCCGCCAACGGCAACAACAACGCCCACTCCAGCACCCGGCTCCCCGGAAACCGACACATGGTTACTAACCATGCCGTCCCCACCCCGATCGCCATCACCCCCAGCCCCACGCCCACCATCAACCCCAGCGAATTCAGCACATAGCGCCGCAACACCGTCGAGGCTAGATGGCTCCACACCTCCACCGCCGGAGTTGTCACACTCGCCGCCACAAACAGGACAGGTACGGACAACAGCAGGGCAATCGCCCCCACCAGTAATGTCCAGCCATCCAGGGGAAAGGGAAGATTCCAGGTGCGATCGTGGGTTTGGGTCATAGGGAGGTGGGTAGGGATTAGCGGTTAGCCAATTGAGAATTAATTTCAAAATCCACTTTACTATGAACTGAAAATTGTTGATGATCTGTAAATGGATGGGATGCTCCCGTTCCAAGAAATGTGATTTGTAATTCTGACCAACATGCCCGATTCCCCCATCCTGCAACTCCACCAAGTCCTCTGCCAATTTCCCCGTAGCCCAGTTGCAGCCGTCGATCGCGTGACCTTCGATCTGCCCCACGGCAATCTACTGGCACTCCTTGGTCCTTCTGGGTGTGGAAAAACCACCCTGCTGCGACTGGTCGCAGGATTAGAAACCCCCCAAGCCGGAACGATCGCCCTAGCGGGGCAACCCGTCGCTGGCAACGGACACTGGCTCCCCCCAGAACGGCGCGATGTGGGCATTGTCTTTCAAGACTACGCCCTGTTTCCCCACCTCACCGTCGCAGAGAATATTGCCTTTGGCTTGCAGTCTGGCTGCCATCGGGCAAAATCAGCCCAGTGGATGGGCGATCGCATTCGAGAGACGATCGCCCTGGTCAGTCTAGAAGGCTTGGAATCGCGCTACCCCCACCAGCTCTCCGGTGGGCAACAGCAACGCGTCGCCCTTGCCCGCGCCCTCGCCCCCCGTCCCAGCTTGATCCTGCTAGACGAACCGCTGAGCAACCTAGACGTGCAAGTGCGGCTACACCTGCGACAGGAGGTGCGGGAAATTCTCAAAGCCACGGGCACGTCTGCGATTTTTGTCACCCACGACCAGGAAGAGGCACTGGCGATCGCCGATCAGGTCGCTGTCATGCGGCAGGGACACATTGAGCAATTGGCAACGCCCAAGGAACTGTATCAGCATCCCGCCTCCCGATTTGTGGCAGAGTTTGTCACCCAGGCAAATTTCATCCCAGTCGAGCGACGCGGAGCACTGTGGGAGAGTGGGATCGGGCAATTCCCAGTGCTCAGCCCCAACCCGATGCGCAGTGGCGATTGATGATCCGGCAGGAGGATCTAACGCTAGTACCCCAACCCGATGGAATGCTGTGGGTGCGCGATCGCCAGTTTCTAGGACGGGGAATATGGGTATCGCCTGCAAACCGCTGATGGCAAGATCCTCCATGCCCGCACTCCGACAACCGTGGAGATGGCGGCGGGCGATCGGGTGACTCTCAGTGTCGATCCTCAGGCTCTGCGTTTTTTCCCAACCGTTCCCGCCGAATTCAGGAGCGATCGCACCAGTTCACAAAACCCCTCTACCTCAGCCGCATCGGTGACGTAGGTGGGGTGGTGCACCAGTTGTTCGCGGTAGTGCTGGCTGTTGGCGACCCCGACGGAATGGGGAAAGCGGCTGGCATCAAACAAGCTTTCATCGTTGGGGCTATCACCGACCGTGATCACCTGACGGCTGGTGAGGTGGGGGAAACCAGTACGCCATCACCTGTTCCAGGGCGTTGGCTTTGGTTTGTTGGGTCAATTTCAGGTGGCACTGCACCGTGCTGTAGGTAAATCCCCAACCCTGGGTGCGGCAGCGATCGCCCATCTGCTGCAAGTCCTCCAGACTCAAACCCTGCACATCAAACGTCCAATCCGTCAGACGAAAACGGTTATCGCTAGATTCTTGAATCTGGGGAAATTCATCCTGCAACTGGTGAAACAGATCCGTCAATTGGCGACGGTGGTCAGAGGCAAGTTTCACCAAGCATTGGGGGTCGTCCCGTTCTGGGGTGTAGTAGATGCCGCCATTTTCGGCGATCGCCCCGACAATCGGCAGATAACTGGCAATGCCCTGTACCCAGCCCGCCGATCGCCCAGTGACAATCACAACGGGCACGTTTGCTTCAGCGAGATCCTGCAATGCTCGTAACAGTTGGGGAGTAAACTTTCCCGTTTGCGTCAAAGTACCATCCATATCGGTGGCAATCAGGCGGATTGTTGCCCATTCAGCCGAAATTGCTTGGGAAATTGGGATAAACGACATAAATTGAAGATCTCAGTAAAATTCGAGCAGTGCCAGAATCGCTCTACAACCCTTTAATTCAACGGTCGAGCTACTGATGCACCGGGCAATTACAATCGAGGCAGTTCATGGGACTCACCGCTGATCAACGCAATCATTACTATCAATTAGAAGCCGTCCGCACGGGAATTCACCCACCCATTTTGGCGGCATTGGATGCGGTGCACAAGAGTCCCACACTCCCCAATAGCGAAACGGGATTGGGGATTGCCCTGCCAACCAAATTCCCCTAACAGCGGTGGAAACCTTTACCACCCAGGTTCACTACGCCGCCAATACAATTCGCAGTCTCACCGATCGCCTGATTGCCCAAGGGTGGAAGGGAGTCGATTTGTGGGATGTGGATCAGGGGCGCTATAGCGATCGATTTCTGCGGGCGATCGCCGAGGGCTATGCCCCACCCGCCTCTGACCCCAAAGCGGCTCGATTGGAACCGTCGCACCCCGCCACACTCCAACAGGCGTACTTCGATCACTGTGCCCCCAATTCGGCAATCTCCAATTTTGCCTTCCTAGACAAGGCGCTAGTGACGTTTGTTGAAGAAGCTCCGTTGTATTACCTGGGGTTGTCGCCCCAGCGGGAGGGGTTGCTAGAGGCAGTCCGCCTGTGGCGCAAATTAGATAACCGGGAGGAGGCAGTTGCCTCCCTCCAACGCGCTCCCCGTGCGGTTCAAGCCGCCGCTGGTCCGTTGGACGACCTCAAAATTGACCAATCCCTGCTGCAATTCATCGAACCGATCGCCTCCTTCTACAGCGGCTATCCTCAACAACGAGAAGCCTTGCTGCGACTGGTGCAGCGCTGGCGACAACTGCCCGATCGATCAACCACGATCGCCTCGCTCCACACCCGCACAACGGCTGAAACCCCAATTCAAATGATTGATCCGGTGCTGATCCTGTTTGTGCAACAGCTACCGCCGCAGTACCAAGGCACAGGCGACCAGCGCCACGCCCTCACCGAATGTTTCGGATTTGGCATGGGTTGCCCTCGCGGACGCAAGCCTTGGGGGAGCTGGGCATCGACCCACAGCAATTGCAGGGCGATCGCACTCCAGAAGAGTTAATTCAAGTGGCAACCCAGCTCGATCGCCACCTGCTCAGCTTTATTCGCCAGATCCCAACCCAGTACCAGGAAACCGAGCAACAGCGAGAAGCCCTAATTCAACTCGTACAACGCTGGCGTGGGTCGCCCCTGCGAGACAAAACCATTCAATCGCTGCTGGAAGATTGGCAACAGTTAGAGCAGGAGCCAGCCCAATCCCCTGCGACGAAAATTGAACCCGTACCGTTGCCTCCCCGTCCGCCCCAGTGGACACCAGAAACCCTGCACCTTGCCGCTGCCATCATTCCCGATAGCCAATTCACCTGGGCAAGTGCCACCGCCGGGGGACAATTCTTACCCACTGACCGAGAAACCGTGGAAGCCGTTGTTCGCCTTGCCCAGCTTGCTCAGCTCGCCAGCGATCGCCTCGGTCATCCCCTGCACATCGTTGGCTGGTATCACCCCAACCCCAGTGCCAATCAGTGGCGCGATCGCCATGCCGTTGGCGACGCTATGCTTGTCTATGCTGATGGGATTCTAAGCAATCAACTCTATTGGGCACTTGATCCATGGTGGCAAGGGGGATTGGGGCGCTATTTGCCTTACCCCTATCTGCTTTACCTTGATGCAGGTCAAGAGCGGGTTCGTTGGCAACGGCATAGGTAGTTAGGACTAACGTTTTATTGCCGATCGCCGCATAATTTGGCGGTAATCGGCAGAATATTTAGAATAAGTTAGGCAAGATACCGCAGCATTGACTAAAGCTGCCCGGTTTCACCTATTCAAGCAGTCTTGATTGTCGCCACTACCATTAGCGATAACGTATGCATCTGGGGGCATCCTAAAAAGCAAAATCTTTCCCTCTAACAATCTGCCATGTCAGCCAATTTTTTTCTCATCAGTCCGTCATTGGCTCAGGCTCCCACCTCTCCAGCGACTGCTGCCAAAATTTCTCCCTGGATGATCTCTACAGGAGTATTAGCGTTGCTTTTGATCGGATTGGGCACCTATTCTCACCTCCAATCCAAAAAATTGATCAAGCAGAAGCGCTTTGAAGAATACAAAAATCGTGAGTTGCAAGGCAAGTTAAAGCTGGCACTCAACACCATCACCAAGATGGAGAAAAACCCCGATCTGATCCATTCGCGAGAGTTTAATCTAGACTATTTGCGAATGCGGATGGAGGAAACCCAGTTCCGGTTTGCGATCGTCAACCAAATCAAAATCAAAGTCAAAGAGAAGATCACGGTTGCCCTACGACCACATCAAGTTGATCAGGGCATGGTGGGAATTGCTAGCACCAATGCACGGCAGATCGACGAGATTTTTGATGTAGAGTACGACCCATCGGGGGAGCACCGCCGAGTCCGTCGTGTGTTGTTTCGCATTCAAGTCAAACTGGCAAAACTACCCGCTCAGCCCACGTCTACCACGATCAATCAAATCATTGAGTGTATGCAGAAGTTTATGAGCAAAAACGCCGAGGAAGACAACTGGCAACCCACCATTCAAGGACGCATCGCCTACATGCACTGGGATCAAAAAGCAAAACCCACTCCTCTGCTGGTGCTAGAGCAAACCACGGAAGGGATCAACGTCACATTTCGGACACAACGAATGACACCGTAAAAGTGCTTATTTGTTTTAGGGTGCAGTCTTCACGAAACCAAATTGACGGAAGTGGTGATCAAACGTGAATGCGTTGGTCAAACTTAGTTTAGCCATCACAACTCGACTGCTACAGTCTGTAAAACTCCAATCCTTATCTAAAAACTGCTGATTGGTATCTGAGGGAACAACACTGGCAAACCAAGCACTGGTGTCTACAAAAATCATAGAGTACTGGACTGGGAATAAAGAATTCTGTCATGATCTTGCCCAGAGAATTCATCACTCTCGCCCTCAAGCGGTAAGGCAGCAATTTTTGCCAGGATTTCACTTGGAGAAGTATTTTCAGAAGCTTTGGTTGAAATAATAACTACTTCAACATGGGTTCCCTCAGCTAATGGAATGGGCTGAGCCAATCTTAATACACCCTGCTCATAAATCGCTTCTATTGTAATGGTCATGGTGCTCTCCCTCTGTCTCATAAAGTATTAAATCTATCTTGACAATAGATAAAAACCTAACTTCCCACAAGTTCCCGAAACCAGTTGTCTTCTTGCAGGTTGCGGAAGGTGCGCTCAGTCTTAGCATCCTCCCGGTACTTGGAATCGAGTTCTACCGCCTGTTGCAAATTTTCCAGGGATAGATCGACCTCCCCTTGACGAACGTAGCAGAGGGCTTTGTTGTAGTAGGCATCTGCCAGGTTGGGGTTGAGATCGAGGGCTTTATCAAAGCTGGCGATCGCCTCCTTGTATCGCGCCAACTTAAACAGGGCAAACCCCCGCTTGTCCCAGGCTTTGTGGGAATTGGGTTTAAGTTTAAGCACTTCATCAAAGGAAGCAACGGCTTCGTCATAGCGTTTCAGTTCCTCCAACGCCAAGCCCCGGTTCATCCAAGCGGTGGAGTCGTCAGATTGAGCTTGGGTGGCGCGATCGAAGGCTTGGAATGCCTCCTCATGGCGCTGCAACATGCCCAATGCCACGCCCCGGTTGACCCAGGCTTCTGGGTAGTGGGGTTCTAGGGCGAGGGCTTTGTCGTAGGAAACGATCGCATCCTCCAACTGCTTTAACCGACTCAGGGTAATGCCGCGATTCAGCCAGGCTTTGGCGTCTTCAGCGTGGAAATTCACCGCTTGATCAAAGGCAGCGGCAGCTTCCTTGTAGCGCCGCAGTTCCCGCAGCACGATGCCCCGCTGATACCACGCCGAGGCTTCCTGGGGATTGGCTTGTAGGGCGCGATCGAAGGCAGCGATCGCCCCTTCGTAGCGCTTCAGTTCCACCAGTGCGGTGCCCCGATTGACCCAGGCAGTGGGGTCGTTGGGCTGGGTTTCCAAGACTTTGTCGTATTGAGCGATCGCCTCCTCGTAGCGTCCCTCTGCCAGTAGGGTATTGCCCTGGCTGAGGTAGTCCTGCGGGGTGAAGAAAAACTCTGGATGAGCCGACCTCAAGGTCTCTAACTGTTGAGATAGGTTGGCAACCCGCTGTTGGGTTTCTGCCAATTTTTGCTGGGCTTCGGTGGCGAAGGTATCGGCGATGAATTGGGGCGAAATTTCTGCTAGGCGCTTGAGAATTTGATCTTTCTGGGATTGGGCTTGGGTGACCATGCTAGATAACTGATTGAGCAACTCTGTTTCCCGCTGTTTCCACTGTTCCAGGCTGGTGCTGCGCTGTCCCTCGGTGCTGGATTCCAACTCAGACAGGTAGGTGCTGAATTTTGCCTCCAGTTTTTCCAGGTTTTGGCGAATTTTGTCGCGCTGTTCCCGCACGTCGGCTTTGAAGCTGTCGAGTCGGGCGATCGCCTCATCTTCTGATTTCTTCAGCGCATCAAAGATCATGTCGCGCCGCCCGATCGCGCTGGTTTGCAATTGCTCTAGTTGGGTGGAGAACTCGGCTTGTAGTCGTTCTAAGTTTTGACGAATGGCGAGTTTTTGCGACTGTGCCTCCGATTGCAACGCCGCTTGATGGGTAGTGAATTCTTGGTCGAGTTTTTCTAGATTCTGGCGAATACCAATTTTTTGTGCCTGCACTTCGCTCTCCAGTTCCGCCAGCTTGGTGGAGAAATCGCCCTCCAAGGTTTGCAAGGTTTGTTGGATCGAGTCT
Source organism: Leptolyngbyaceae cyanobacterium SL_7_1 (assembly GCA_012032525.1). Classification (GTDB taxonomy): domain Bacteria; phylum Cyanobacteriota; class Cyanobacteriia; order Elainellales; family Elainellaceae; genus JAAUSV01. The sequence continues at coordinate 3,027 of JAAUSV010000152.1, read as the reverse complement.
TTTTGGGTTTGGGCGTCGTGTTGCAGTTGGTTAAGTTGGTTCGACAAGTCAGCTTCCAAGCGCTGCACATTGGCGAACACCTGATCGATGCGGCGATCGGCTCCCGTTTGAAATTCCTCTAGGCGATGGTTTAGATCGGCTTCCACCTTCTGGAGATTGTCCACCACCACCATGCGTTGCCCATCTGCCCCTGCCTGCAACGCTGCCAACCGCTCAGCAAACACCTGTCCCGCCTGACTTAAACTGCCCAACCATTCGGTCTGGCGTTCCTGTGCTCCGGTCCGCAGTTGGTTTAGCTCGGCGATGAATTCTGCCTCCAGGCGATCGAAGGTCTCCCACACCTGCTGGCGTCGGGTTTGCGTGTCCGATCGCAGGGCGTCGAGCTGTTGCACTAGTTCCGATCCCAGCTTGCCAAAGTTCTCCAGGATCAAATCCTGCTGCTGCCGCACCTGCGCCTGTGCCTCTAAGCGCAATTCCTCCAACTTCGGTGACAGTTGGGTTTCCAGTTGATCCAGCGATCGAAAGGTGTCGCTTTGCCGCTGCTGAGCATCGCTGTAGAGGGTGGAGAGCCGATCGCCAAACTCGCCCTCCGAGGCTTGCAAGCGTTGCACAATTTGATCGCGATCGCCTTGCAGGGATTGGTGCAATTGCGTCAATTGCTCGCGGAATTGGGACTGCAATCCTTCTAGCAACTGCCACGTATTGCCCAGGCGATCGTCCAGTTCGGTGAGCGATCGCTGTTTTGCTTCGGCAAACTCACTTAACAACGTTGCCAGCACCTCCCGCTTGGAGGTCAGATCTTGGCTAACTTCCTCGGCTTCTGTCCCCAAGTCATCGGCAAATTCGTTGTATTCCTGGAGCAGGGTTTCGACTTCTTGCTTGGCTTTAGTGATCTGAACCTCTAGCGTGTTGAGTTCTTTAAGATGATTGGTGACAATCTGGGTGACTTCCCGCAGGACGGAGCGACGCAGCAGTAGGAGGGCAGCGATCGCGGCTGCCAGCAACACAATCACCGTTCCCAGTAGGGCAAAGGCGGCGATGTTGAAATTGCGGGCTTGAATCAGCAGCCGTTCCGACGCCTCCTGCACGTCGGTGGCGGTGGCTTGGGCGATCGTCAACTCCGATGCCACGGCGGGCAGGGCATCGATCTGCAATCCCCCCAGCGGCAATAGCACCCCAAAGAGGGCGAGGCTGTGCTGCCGAATCCGGATCAGGAGGGTCAGATGGTTGCTCATTGCAGTGTCCTTTGTGCCGTGTGATGGGGTGCGATCGCTTCTCAAGCGTAATCAAAATTAGTCTGCTTGCGGGAGTCAGTCTGGAATGGCGATTTCCATACCCTACAACTAGCCGATTTTAATCCTACCCTTAGAAGCATTTTACAAACTTCCGCCCGAAATCCTTCCATCCTAATTCAACCTGACCAGACAAATTGCAGTGCAAATTGCAGTCATTTAACCAACTTTCCAGCGACAGGTTGGGTTGGTTGTGCTTTCGCCGTATGGTGGAGAATGTGCAGTCTTTCATGCAGTCTTCAATTTAGGTGATTAGGGCACTCATGCGCCGAATTTCTTCGCAAAAACCTCCGTCTCCCGATCGCACCCTCCGATCGCCGTGGATGCAACGGCACGCCCCTTGGCTCTACGCCTTCTGGAAATTTTCCCGCCCCCATACGATTATTGGCACGAGCCTAAGTGTGTTGGGGTTGTATGCGATCGCCCTCAGCCAGCAGGGATTAGAACTTGAAGGCATGACTGCATTCCTACCGGAAGTCATGGGAACCTTGCTCGCCTGTCTCTGTGGCAACGTTTACATCGTCGGGTTAAACCAATTGGAAGATGTCAGCATCGATCGGATCAACAAACCCCATCTCCCCTTGGCATCGGGGGAGTTTTCCCGTCGAGAGGCACTGTTGATTGTTGGCATATTGGGAATGGCGGCGTTGCTGTTGTCGTTTTGGCAAGGACGATTTTTGTTTGGCATGGTTGGGTTGAGCTTGCTGATTGGCACTGCCTACTCCCTGCCTCCAATTCGGCTAAAACGCTTTCCCCTATTGGCGTCACTGTGTATCTTTACGGTGCGGGGGGTGATTGTAAATTTGGGGCTATTTCTGCATTTCAATCAACGGCTGTCGCCTGCTGAACCCGATCGCTGGCTGCAAATCCCTGCGTCTGTCTGGGCGTTGACCCTGTTTGTGCTCGTCTTTACCTTCGCCATTGCTATCTTCAAGGACATTCCCGATTTGGAGGGCGATCGCCGCTACAACATCAATACGTTTACGTTGCAACTGGGTGCACCCGCTGTGTTTAATCTAGCCCGCTGGGTGTTGACGATCTGCTACGTAGGCATGATTGTTGCAGGGTTTTTCCTTGCCTCAGTTCACTTGGGGGTATTGATTCTGACCCACGCCGTGGCGTTGGTTGCTCTATGGATTCGCAGTCGGCAAGTGGATTTGAAGGAGAAGCGATCGATCGCCCGCTATTACCAATTCATCTGGAAGCTATTTTTCTTGGAATACATTATGTTTCCAATCGCCTGTTTGTTGGCTTAAGAGATCGATCGTAGGTTGGGGTTATGCTTTCACGATCGCTGTTTCCAATAATCGTGTGATCATCTTCTCTTCCACATGGCGCGTCGCAGCTAGCAAACACATGAGTTTTACGATTGCCCCGATCGCCCTGTTTGATTGGGGCAATCGAATGGTTAGAAAGTACTTTTGCGGGGCAAGGTGGTTTGGAGGAGGAGCGATCGGATTAACATGCCGACAACAACACCTCTTCCACAGGCTTGGGTACTTCGATCGGATAAAACCGATTTGCAGAGAAGGCGTAATCCTCACCGCTCTCATCAATGATCCGAATTAATCCGTTTGCCCTTGCTGACTCATCAATAATCACTCGGTATATTTTGCCGACTTCTAAGGAGGCTTTGTAGCCTTCATTGTTCAGACACACCACAAACTGATTTGATTGAGCTTGCTCGGTTTTCATAATCAATCTAGAAACGGTAGCTTGAGCTTAAATTCTTTTT
>JAAUSV010000151.1 GCA_012032525.1 Leptolyngbyaceae cyanobacterium SL_7_1 | reverse complement strand
CCGCTGGAGGACGGTTGCGTCCCCCAGACCCCTCCAAAAGAGCATTGCCAATTTGGGCTGCGGCATGTCCGTTGGGGAATACCAAAACTCCTGCTTTTGAGGGGTGAGTTGGGTTTAGAATCCTCGCCATAGGTATTGGGTTAATTGCTGTCCTACGCGGCGTTCTTCGATGGGATCGGGGGGGAGGTGCCAGCGGAGGGATTGGTAGAGGAGGTGGCGGTGGAGATCGAAGGTGGCTTCGATCAGGTCGCCGTAGGTTCTGGCGGCGTCGATCGCCCAGACGTAATAGGCAAAGAGGGCAGAGATAATGCCGATGGGCGCTGCCCACCACGCCCAGATTGACCACACGATAAACAGGATGCTCCAGAGCCAAACGCGAACGGCGGTGTTGAGGTCGGCGCGGGCGGCTTGTAGGTCTTTTTTGACCGCTTCGGGGAGAAGGAGCCAGAGGCGTGACCAGCGATGATGGCATCGAGTCCATATTTTTCTAGGGGGCGTTGTTCGGCAGCCCGAAGGATGTTGCCCAGATGGGTGGGCATCAGTGGGTTGGGCAGATCGCGTTGCTGCCAGTCTAGTTGGATGAATTCATCGCGCTGTTGGGGAGTTAGGTGGGCAGAGTCGATGGCAGAGAGTGCTTGCCAGCGATCGCCAATTTGCTTGCTCCGATCCTCGGCTCTAGTAAGCAACCAATCGCGCAAGGGGCGCAACCAAGGATGCCAATAGCCTTCAAGAAATTGCAGGGCAGGTAACTCAAAGCGTTGCACCACAAAGGTAGAAGCGGCAATTAGACAGAACGCGCCGATCAGCAGGGCGATCTGGAGGGATTGGGGTTGGGCACTAAAATTGGTGCTGATGGATTGCCACCTGGAGCAGGATGCTTGTTTCCCTAACCAGGTGCTAAGGGATTGCCATTGGCAGGAGAATAGCCATGCGATCGCGCCGCCTGACCAAAAGATAAAAGCGGGGGTGAGGAGGGAGGCAACCCATTGCTCTGCAAGTTTGCCCCCAACGCCCTCCAGAAACTTCGCAGACACCGTTACTCCTCAAGCCAACTAAACAGTTGACCGACGGTCAGCCCGATGGATTCGGCAAAGGCGGGAACCGGGATGCGATCGCTGGGTTCTTCGACAATGGCAACGCGACTATCAGTAGAATAGACAAAAATTAGCCTTTCCTCTGGATCAATCAACCAGCCCATTTGGGTGCTATGAGCCAGACAATAGAGGATATTGCGGACGACTTTGGTTTGACTCTGATCTGGAGAGAGAATTTCGATCGTCCAATCGGGGGCGATCGAAAACGTATTTGCCACCTCACCACTTGGATCACGAGGAATCCGTTCCCAGGTAAAAACCGTGATATCTGGGACGATCGAGCGATCGCCAAAGGTGCAGCGCAATTCGGTATAGGCGCGAGCAATGCGCTGGGGCTTGAGGGCTAAGTTGATCGCCGCACCGAGATCAAGCTGAACTGAGCTATGCTTTCCTTGAGGCATGGGCTTTTGAATGATTTGACCATCAATGAATTCGCTAGCAGGTTTAGTCTCCGGTAGCTTGAGGAATTCATCCAGGCTGATGGGTTTGGTAGGGGTTTGAACCATTGCCGTAGGGATTGCAGGGTGATGGATGTATTGTATCGCTCCTACTTGCAAGTCCAGTTAGGAGACGGGGTCAAGAGGAATATCGTGGGTGGGGCAAGGCGGTGGCTCAATGCCAACTCTGGGACGATACCAGATATAGTCGCCCTGTGGACAAACAAATTTAGCAGCACTGACGATCGATGGTGGACCGGGCAAGGGGGAGAAGCTTCTCAGATGCTCTGGCTGCTGCTTGTCTTGGAGAAAGGCAGCGATCCACTCACGGGTAGCATCCTGGGTGGCAAGCAATTCGAGAATTGAGTTATCAACTGAGCGACCAGTGTTAGCTTGGGCGAGTAGCTCGGCTAGTTGGTGGTCGATCGCTTCTGCATTTGTAACTCCAAGTAATTCATTCAAATAGGGACGGATGGAACGGGCGGCTTCTAGGATATCAGCGGGGTCGTACATAGCTAACCTCTAGTAATGACAAGTATGAGGGAATGGCGGATGTTTACACCCCGGTGTAGCTGAACGCTTCCCAGTGAAAGGGATGGGCAAAATCTCGCGCATCTGGACGAGACAGAATCCTAGACTTGTAGAGATAATCTGCCGTGCTGTCAGGCATTTTGTTGCTTGATTGATCGGGCATGAAGTTTTTGAAATAGGTAGTTTTCTCGCTATTGGTTGTATCTCTCACCCATTGCTGTGCTTGTCGCAACGCTTCGATCGGGTCATACCCTTCAATCCGCCAGAAGTCATAGAAACGGGATAGCAACATCATGGTGCTGAGATCGGAAACCGACCACAGGGAGGCGACTACCCCCGCCACTCCCGCTTGAAGCAACCCCGTCGGCAAACCGATCGCCTCATCCACATTCTTTATCCCCGTTAATCCTGTTTCGCAAGCAGAGAGAATGGCAAGACGAATGCCAGTTCTATCTTCCTCTGTCAGCTTGAGATCAAGTAGATTTTGTAGGGTAAGCGAACCATTGCTCATGGCAAGTCCACTAGCCAAGGGTTTATTGAGGTTAGCAGTACCGTGACAAGAAAAGTGTAGGACATTACAAGAGGGCAAAGCTGATAAGGCGGCTTCTACTGTAGCTTCAGTATGTTTGAGAACTTTGGATTGGGGGAAGGTGGCGATCGCCGCTTCTACTTCGCGACTGGAGTTGGGCAAATCTTGCAAGGGATTATCGATCGCCAAGATTGAATCGGTTGCTGTTTGTTGGGCGATCGCCTCTGCTGCGGTGAGCGATCGGGCATTGGGCGCATAGGTAAAACAAATCTCATCAAGGGCATAGCGTCGTCTCGTGGAGGTTTCAACCCAAGCCGCATGGAGTGGGAGAAAGCTCAACAACCCGGTGGGAATGAGAGTGGCTTGCTGAAGATTTTGGGCTTTGAGGTGTTGAATGAGGGGAAACATCAGGGGTTCCCAGAGTTGTTGAGTGCTGCGCTCAATCTCCTCGCACCACGCCTGATAGTTGGCTTTGGAGTTATTTCGGAAGTTTTGGTACGCACCAAACCAGCCGCCTAATTCTGGATCTTCCGCAGGTCCATAAAGGATTTCTCGTAACTTGCTCTCAGGAAAATCATTCAACCATAAAGGTTCTGTCGAGTTAGTGGTGACGATGAGAGCGAGGCTACCTGCTGGAGTAGACAGAAGATATACCAATGGTCGATCGCGCCTGAGCGCACGACGAACCTCTGCAAAAGTGGGCAAGGCAAGAAATGTTTCGTAATCTGGAACTTGCCGAATCTCTTGAAGCAAGGTTTTGAATTGCTGACGCAGGTCGATCGCAAGAGTGCGGTGTGCTTCTGGGGTGAGGCTTTGACGCTCCTCTGAGGTCATCCGCATCCGGTCTTGAGTTTCCAAATTACGCAGTTGGGCAGTGATTTCTTGGTACTGATTAAACAAGTAAGCATGAGTTTCCTGAAGCTGTTCGAGGTCGGCTCGATCGCGCTTCAACGTTTCACTAAGACCACGGGCACGACCTTGCTCCACAGTTTCTACAGCCTCTTCAAGATTACCTATACGAGCTAGAGCATAGGCAGCACGCCGGGGAAGATCAGCGGTTTCTGCTAATTCAGATGCTTTGCCATCCAACAGGTTTGCGCTTTGGTAAAGGATTTCGGCAGCTTGGAGTGCTGTTTGATAAACAGGGACAGCTTTTCCCCAGCGTTGTTGCTGACTGTAGAGATTGGCTAAGCTACGGGCTACTTTGCGACAGTCATCTGGAAAGAGTTCTGGCATGAAGATTCCCAAGCTGGATTGGTAAGACCCGATCGCCTGCTCGATGTTTTCGGCTCGATCGCCTCGGATGCGGTTCTTGTAGGCATTTGCCAGGTTCATCATGGTGGTTGCCCACTCGACGGGCATGGCATCCTGCGTCATCACCGTCAACGCCTGCTGGTAAGACGCAATGCCCAACTCCAGATTTAACCAGCGAGTGCCTAGCGGAAACTGATTGATTAGATTACCAAACTCACCCAATACCGCTGCCACAAACGATCGCTGTTCTGCACTCCCTGCAAGCAGTTGCGCCGCAACCTGAGGCAACACCACTAGCAATTCCTCATTAAATCGCGCCCGCTGCTGCGCCCACAACGGATAGATCTGTTGTGGATTACCTTGGTTTTCCGCCACTAATTGCAACGTCTCCCGCAAAAATTGCTCTGCGTCCCTCCCCGATGATGCTGCTGCTAACCCAAAGTTTGTGCCAACCGCCCTGAAAATTCCCGTAACCACCTAGCATTACCATCGCCCTGACTCTCCAGATACGCAGCATACTGCTCCATCACCCCTAGCAGCCCCACATCCACCAATGCCGCATTTGCCTGCAACAGCTCTGCCTCCTGCCCCTGTGGGCAGCTCAGCAATTGCTCAACGAGAGCTACGTATGCCTGTAACCGTTGCTCATCCATATCTAGTCAACTCCGCAACGAAGTATTAGCAGTTGGCTCCGAGCATCCACAAATGCTCAATACATCCACAGACAAAATTACCCCATCCGGAGAGTAAAATCCTGCTTCATCAACCCTGTAAAAACAATCAACCCACCCCAACACAACCCCTCATCCTCAAAATTCACCTCCTCACCCACCCCCGATCGACCACAAAACCACAACCAGCGTTGAAGACCCAGATCAATCAGGGAATGCTGCTCTGATGCAGAATAGGGCATTTCATGACCATCGTTGAAGCGATCGCCACTGACAACCTAGTGAGCCGCAACGAAGCCAGATATCCAGCGGCTGAGCTGCCAACGCTGGCAAGATATTTAGTGAATAAACCCGCCTCAATCAACCATCCCAATGCTTTTCGAGGGTCTGTAGAGGATGAGTGGGGCACAATCATCACGGCGGAAGTGCAAACCACTCCACCCCCACTGGATCTGAGTGCTGAGAATGCGGCGATCGTCGCGGCAGAGGGCTACTTCCAAATCAGAGTGAAAATCTCCTGTGCCGATGATGTCGCCCATCTCGATGCCTTCCGCAAGGCTCTAAGACTGCGTGTTTCCATCTCTGCCATCTACAGCTACATGCGTTGTCCTGGTTGCAAATGTGGCGAGAATATCTTTTCGCGTGAGTGTGTCAATGACTTCTGGACACTTCCCTACTATGAGCGTCACGGCGTCACCGATGCGCTTGAAATTAGTCTTGTCTCTGTGCCTGCTGTCCGCTCTGCTTGTGTTGTTTCTATTGATGGAGAACCTGTATGACGATTATTGCGACTGATGCGCTGACTGAAACTGAGGTAATCGCCCGACTCAAACAAAAGCCTGAGACGAGTGATGCTGTACAACAACCGGAATCATCCCCAGAACAATCGATCGAGCAACCGGGGGAGCTGCGGCTAACGGCTGACCAACTTCAAACTGCGATCGCCGTAGCGATCGATAACGCTGTCCAACCGCTCAAAACAGAACTGGATGAACTGAGAACTCAAAACTCACAACTCAAAACCCAAAACGATTCCCTAGAGCAGGTTTTCAAGGTGATTGGCACTCCGAATGTGAATACTCGGCTGGCTCCAGGGCGCGATCGCCTCCAGGGATTAGCCAGTGATTTTATGCAAGCGTGTGAGTCTGCGCCATCTGAAATCTATGTCGATCGCAAGACAGGCAAGCGTCACATTCAGCGCGATCTGTCCAATGCTCGGCGACTATTCCACTCGGACCGGGCACAGCTACGGCAGGACATGGAAAAGCTGGCGCGTGATCATGGTTTCCTACAAAGCTACCGGGGCATGACTGCCAGTGATGCTATCACCGTCAAAACCGACATTGCCCCTCTGCTGCTTGACTATCTCTCGATGGTGGTGCGTGAAACTCACTCTGCCCGTTATGTCTACTGGCAGTTTCCTTGGTATGAACTGGAGCTAGGCAAGGGACCCGGTGACACCATCCAGGTCAGCCGTCAGCGCTGGCTGCCAGAACCTACCACCGTGGCAAGCCGAACCCTTAGCCCTGGTATATCCCTAAATGCCAACCGTCAAAACGTGGCTTCTAGTGCGGTGTCGATCGCCCTCCAAGAACGCGGCTTAGGCTTAGATGCCACTAACCCACCCGTGGCGATTCCTGAGTTTTTGACTGCCTACAGCATGATCAATCTGGAGAATGTTGTCTCCTCTCGACTGGGACACGACTACGAAGCCTTTGAGGACTTGGCTATCCGCTCTCGCTACTTTGCCACAACGCGAGTGGTCTACAACAACCGTCAATCGGTAACGACCAACCCCGCCAACCTCACCGCTGGAGGAGATGGCACGGTTACTGAGAACTTCTTGAACAACCTCTACGCTTACATGGCGGGGCTACAAATCCCCACCCTCGACGACGGCTGCTATGTCTACCCACTGCACACCAACGGCATCGCCCAACTGAAGAACTCCCTGTCTGCTAAGAATCAATACTTGAACCAGATGCAGATGGAGGAGCTAACGATGATTTTGCAATCTGCCTCTAACCGGGAAATGGGCAGATGTTCTGGCTATGCGGGGTCTGTTTGCGGCTTCCACATTTTGCAACCAACGCCCATAGCACTGGTGCGGCTGGGACGGAGGGAGTGCAGAACGAAACCCTTGGGGCTGGCTCTACGCTGACCCGTGCGAGTGTGGCATTTGGCAGAGCTGCGGTGACAAGGGCTATAGGCATGGAAGCGGAGATTAGAACCGACAATAACGATGATTTCCAACGCTTAGACTCTTTCACCTGGCTAAGCCACGAAACTACGGGTGATCTCGATGTTGACCCGGTGATCAATGCGGATCAACAACTTAGGTCAATCGAGGTGCGAACCACCGACATCCAGCTATAGAGCTAATCGCTAACGCTAATTTTGAATCAAAATCTGGAGGGCTTATGACTGACAAATTCCCGACTGCGTTTTATGAGGCTAACGATGTCTTGACCTGCCCTAATGGGGATAAGCTTCGCAGTGATGATGAGGGTGTGTTTTGCCTAGTCGAGGGGGAACGGATAGCGGCTGAGGTGGTGAATGGGCGGGTGAAGCTGATTGACCGTGCGATCGCCCGCACCAAGAAGCCTGTTAAGGAGCAAGAATCCGATGCCAACGGATAACGAGTATTTGCGGCAGTTGACTTTAACCAACCCTCTGCCCAGTGTCAGCCAAGTTCAAAGCATGGAGAATCCTGGACAAGTCAGGATTTTTTCGGTTGCAGGGCGATCGCGTGTCTCGATTGGCATCAGAGTAGAGAACGTTGCCACCTCTGTGACCATTGAGCTGACCTGTGCTCTAGAGAGAGTGCAAGAATTCCTTTTCCCGTTGTCTGCCGATGGCAATAAAACCTTTACCCTGACTGAGGATGGACACTATCTCTACACCTGGGAGGGGTCGGCTGAATATATTCGCGTTGCCTTTGATTCTGGCTCTGCTCAAGTCTTTGTTGTTGTTCGTGCTCAATAATGCCTAACGCCATCATCACGCCTTTTACCCTCGCTCCACCGCTCACGGCGCTTTCAGTTGCCAATGCGATTGCCACTGCGATGCAGGCGGCTGGTTTCACACTTGTGAATACGGTGGCTTTGTGGATGTGGGTAGCACTGCCCAATCCCTCGGCTCTGTGGCGCTGCTGCGGGGAGTGTATTTGCAGGTTGACTCGGATTCTATCGACCCTTGCGGTATCGGCGAAGCCGCGCGCGTCTGGGTGGTTGGCGATGGTGATGGGATGGTGGGCAATGGCATTAGTTTGGATGCGGGCGATCGCTACTTTTTTCTGCCTGTGAGTAGCCTGGGTCAGATCTGGTTAGTCGCTGCCTCGGTGGTGCGAGTTTATTATTGAGCGATCTAATTCCCCTACTGCTTCGTTCACAATTTTGTATCCATTTTTGATAGACTCCTGTGAAAGTCCTTGCTGAAAAGAATTTCAAAGCTAGAGCAGAGGTCTGCGAAATCTTTATTCCCCAGTTCGAATCTGGGTGGCGCCTTGTTTTTTATTCAACGACTGGTTTGGGTGTTTCCGCAACCACCACAGCATGTAAACCAACACACCCAGTTGAATGGGCAGAAAAGCCAGGTAGTTTTGCAGAATTGGATTGATATCAATTAATGAAAAGGAACCAAAATATCCCATGCCAACCAGAGCCAGAAGTAAGGTAAAGAAGGCTTTTTGAGTTTTGAAAAGTTGCATAGAAATTGAGATTAGATAGAGTGTGCGCTACTGATCAGCCATTGCCAGAGCAGGGATTGTTTCAGCACAGAGGGAAAATTGTCACTATAGCGAGCGTAAAGCCGCAGGGCATAGTAGCCGAAAACCAAGAACCCTGCTGCACCAACTACCCAGGGGCGACAGAGGAAGCGAGTGTAGGGGGTTGACCAAGCCCGCCTACTGATTAATTCGATCGTGGTGTGCAAAGCTGCAAGCAGCAGACAGACAAACAACACGGGACCCAACAAGTGGTAATGGACTGCCGTTTGCCAATCTTGACGAGCGATCGCCATAAACGACCGAGTCAAGCCACAACCGGGACCGGGAATCCTCAGCCATGCCTGAAACAGACAGTGCACACCTGGAATCCGAAACCCATAGTTGTAAAGTATAGAACCAAGCAAGGGTGCGATCGCCAAACCTAGTCCTATATGGCGGAGAGAACAACCAAAAGGGGAGAGCGGTTTTGCTACCAATCCCCTGATTGCAGCTTGGCCACCGAACAGCGTGAAACTAGGGTTTATGGTTGTTGGGGTAGGTACTGGTGAGTTGCTCATCACTCATTGTCAAATAAATGTAGCTCAAACTAAGCTTGTGTGCCCCTAATCCACGCAACAAAATGCATAAATTTCAGTCGCCATTCTTTCCTATTAACATTATGGTAGTCCTAAACTTGTAATGGATTTTTGGTGGTGCGGGCGCAGCCCGCACCACCAAAAATCATTACTTAAATACCACTACCAACATTATTTAGAGAGATTATTAGCCATACAATTTCAAAGGTGCTTAAAACCAGCCCTTCTTCTGAAGGATGTAGGTACTAACAAACTCTTCATCATTCTTGGTCAAGTAGGTGATTCCCTCGATTAATCCAATAATACCCATCACAAAACCGCCAAAGCCACAGGTTAGCACTGTCACTAGAAGCATAATCAATCCTTCGGTGGTGTAGCCTAGAACGAATTTATGGATGCCCAAAGCACCCAGCAAAATGCCACAAATTCCAGCCGCTATTTTCTTACTCGCGTCTCCTGACGTTCCACTAGCCATGAATTTAATCCTCTTTGGGGGTTTGACAAGATCTCGCACCCAGCATACCCATTGAGCATGAACAGATTTGCAAATTTATTTTGGTCTGCAAACTATCTTCACCTATGGGCAACTAGTATATTTCTACAATGCCGATTACAGCGATTTCGCCAAACTAAAGGATGTTCACACAATTGCTCAAATAATGCGATACGAGGCGATTGTTGCTCACCGCTGACTGGTTGACACATCTCAGCAAATCAAAAATAGTAGACTTACAGTTAAGGCACGAATTCGAGTAAACCAAATCGAGTCATAAAAACTGCGTTCAGCCCGCTTCGAGGCAAAACAGGGTTGAGGGTCTTTTGGCAGCAACGCCATCGGGCGCAGGAGTTGCCGTCCTTTTCATGTTACTTGCGACCCATCTCGGATAACCAATCGAGTAGCGGTCTCAGCGTCGATGGCAGGGTTGACTCTCCCACGGTAACGGTGTGGTGTCGATCGCCCTGCCGCACCGTGATGGTATAGCGAAATCGATCGGGTTGAGCCGCTGTGGGAATCGTGGCTGGCAGGTGAAAGAAATCCGCCGCCTCAACGAGCTGCCGAAGCTGAGCGGCATCGGTTGCCGCCAGCGTAGAGGTATCGAGCGTAGTGGTGAGCAGAGCACCCATCAATCCGCCGCTGCGTTCGACTGAAATTTGCATGGCATTCCCCGATCGCCCGTTTACCCCCTAGACTACTCCAACCTGCTGCCAAGCGCTACGTACCGCTTGCTGCTCCTGGCTATCGTGTCCATAGACTTGTGCGGCGATCGAGATGGTTGCCTTGGCGGCTTGCCGGAAATTTGCCCTGGGGCGCAACCCATTCGTCAGGGCAAGATACCAGATTTGTCCGGCTTTTTCCCAGGCGTAGCCCCCCATTGCCATCGCTGCCAAGTAGAAGGCGTGGTTGGGAATACCGGAATTGATATGGACTCCACCGTCATCGGCAGTGCCGCGATACAGCTTAGCGTAGTGGGCAGGTTGGATATCCCGACCAAGTACCGGATCGTTGTAAGCAGTTCCCGGTGCTTTAAGCGAACGAAAGGCAACGCCCTGGGCATCTTTGGACAGGATGCCTTCGCCAATTAGCCAGTCGGCTTGATCGACGGTTTGGTTGAGCGATCGCTGTTTTACCAAGGAGCCAAACACGTCGCAAAACGACTCATTCAGCGCCCCCGATTCCCCGTGGTAGATCAACCCGGCTTCGTATTGAATGATGCCGTGGGTCAGCTCATGGGCAATCACGTCGATCGCCAGGGTGAAGCGGTTGAATAACCTGCCATCGCCATCGCCATAGATCATCTGGTCGCCATCCCAAAAGGCGTTTTCGTAGCGCACATCGTAGTGCACCGTTGCGTCTAACCGTAACCCGCGATCGTCGATCGAATTGCGTTCAAAAATTTCGTGGAATAGATCGTAGGTTGCCCTGCCCATCG
>JAAUSV010000150.1 GCA_012032525.1 Leptolyngbyaceae cyanobacterium SL_7_1 | reverse complement strand
CCCATTAGCCGTTTCAGGTGTTTCTGCTTCATCAATGGGGAAAAATCGAATTTAAATCAGCTAAAAAATAGCGATTTAACCCAGGAAGAAATTAAATCTGATACTGAATTTTCTCCCCAAGCATTCTTATTTGAAACGTCACGATTGCTCACCTCAACCTCGATCGAGTTGCCCCCTTTAAGAGATCTAGAAGCCTTTTTACCCGCTCCCGACCTGACTGTTGAGATTCATTTAGTCATTGATTTGAGCGATCGCCGCTTATACGTCTACAACCAAGACCAGCTTGACACGAGTTTTCCGATCGCCATCGGGCGAGAGGGCTGGGAAACCCCCATTGGCACCCACCGCGTCATGCAAATGCAACAAGATCCAGCTTGGCAGCATCCGTTTACCAACCAGATTGTGCCCCCCGGCGAAGGGAACCCCCTAGGGTCTCGGTGGATTGGCTTTTGGACAGATGGTACAAATGCAATCGGCTTGCACGGCACTCCCACCGAGGACTCCATTGGGCAGGCTGCCTCCCACGGCTGTGTGCGGATGTTTAACCACGATGTGATTGCCCTATACGATCGGGTGACGATTGGGACGCCTGTGGTGGTGGTGCCTTGAGTTGTAGTGCCCATCGATCAGCTAAATGATTTACCAGGTAAACCTTAGTCCTTGCTGGCGGAGATGCTCCTGTAGCTCTGGCAGGCGATCGCTAGCAACAATTTCGCTTGGAGTTAGCTCTGGTGCTTGGGTGGTGAGCCATCCCGCCGTTGCCCCTGCGGCTCCCCCAATACTCCATTCTCCGTAGTGAATGCGAGTGGCGGCGTTGACAATGTGGCTGACCGCAATCCCTTTACTGCCGATCAATAGGTTATCGACTCCTTGGGGAATCAGACTTTCTAGGGGAATGACGATCGGTTTGACCGCAGATTCGTAGGTGGGTGCTCCCTGCGCTTCCCAGGGTTGCTCCCAGTTGCGGTAGCGGCAACCGTGGATATCGACAGCATAGTGGGTGACGCCGACTGCGGTTGGGCTAAAATCACGTCCATTTGCCTGGTCGCGGCGGATGTCGTGCTCCAACATCATAAAGGCGGGTTGCCCGTATGCCGATCGCCCCAAAATCCGCCGCCCTTCCCGAATATAGGGAGTCAGACTCAACCCCGACAGTGTACTCATGGGCGAATCCGCACCCGCTAGGTGGGAGAGGGGATATTCTGGGGTGGACTGGGTTTCAATGAGCCAGCGGGAGAAAACCAGGGCATGGTCTTCAGCGTGTCCTAGGGCGATCGAGGAAATTCCCCCCATCCAGTTTTGATATTGCCCGGTTTCCGCCAGTTGTTGGGCAGTGAGAATTAGGGGTGGATTCATCCAATTCCAGTCATTGCCCTGAGTCCAGTTCACCATCGTGATATCCCCATAGGCAGGACTGCCGTGGATGGGGTCATTTAAAGTGGTGCTGACCACTCGACGGTAATGGAAAAAGCTATTGCCGTGGAACATGGGGAAACCGTCTAAGGAAAATTCCCGCAGGTGTTCCACAATGTTGTAATTGGACTGTACCTGTGCCAGAGATGCCCAACTGGTGGCAGCATCATTGTGAATGGCTACCATAAAGGGAAAGGTAAAGGCTTGCGTGCATTCTGGGTTGTCGCGTTTGGCAGCATGTAGTTCCTTGGTGACGGCTTGGGCGTCGGAACCAAGCCGATGGGGCACCCCTGCCCACCCCACCAGTTCGCTAGTGTCGGTGGCGTCGATCACAACTAAGGACTTACCCGGTCGCGCCTGCAAGCGCAAGGGAATTTTTTGAAGGTTTCTTCGCTTGACCAGGCATACCACAGGGGCAATTCTTTTGAAAGTCGCCCCAGCGGAGCATAGTTGGGATCGCGGGGAATCCGGCGAACGGCATGAATCGCAGTGATGGTGCGCCCGCTTATATCAAACTCAGCTCCTTTGAAGGCGATCGCCGTTCCCCAACGACTACCGGGAGCCGACTGAGCCGCCGCCTTTAACCATTGCTCTGCCGCCGCTGCCCCTGCTTTGGGAGGAAAGCACAGATTGCCCACCCAGCAGCGATTAACCTCGGCAACGGGGGTTGAGGGGGGTAGGGGTGCCCAACTGGGCAAAAAAGCGGGCTGTTGTTTAATTAGTGCCTTAAAATCCTCCCAGCTTTGGGAGAAATTATCGAGGCGACGCATACTCACCGACTCGTCGATCGCCGACACTCCCTGGGAGCTGATCTGTCCCCCCAGCCAGGGTGTGAGTTCAATCAAGCAGGTCTGCGCCCCCGATCGCATGGCATGGGAGGCGGCTGCCACCCCACCAAGAGACCCGCCCACCACCACGACATCGCACTCCCAAACCTGCTCTGGCGGGGGCAATGGCGAAAGTTGGGGTCTGCCATTCAGCCCCCTTGCCAGCGTGGCGATCGCTCCTCCAGTGGATTGCGCGTCTGGCAACCCGGTGGAGGAGTTGGCGACCACCGCTGGAGCTTCCTCAATGGCCCCATCGGCAACTTCTGTCCAGGAGAAATATTCCAACGCCGCCAGGAGCACCGTGGCACCAATGGGTAATAGAAACGTTAGAGCTGCCAGCCGAATTAGTGCTTGCGCCGATAAGGGTCGATTTGCCATTCAAACCACTCAACATTCCATCCTCACACCCTGAGCATGATAATTCACAGAGGGTATTCTTGCTACTTATCATGGGGGTTGACTACTGATATTGTCATTGGCGATTAGCAAGGAGCGATCGGCGAATGACTAACATACTCTTCTGCGATCAAACTGATCTTTCCGTACAGTCCGTAGGATTGCTGGATGATCAATCAAACTCCCGACTGCTAGAAGCGAATCGGGAGTTTGCAGGGTTAGGCTTTGGCACCATCCGATCGCCAGGAACGGCTATTCTGTGACCGTAGCATTATTGAGTTGGGCGATCGTCTCTTGAATCCGGGGGAGTTGCAAAAAAAGTTGGGTTTGGCTGAGCAATTGCTCTCCCCAGAGGTTGTCCCGCAGGAAATCAAGATCGGCGTAGCGTCCATCCATTCGCAGGGCTGTTTCACCCAACAGCAGGGCTTCCTCCGTTTCTCCCCGGTTGTAGAGCGCCACTGCTAGGGCAAGTTGGGGTTCCGCCTGACTATTGTCGATGCGAATTGCCGATCGCCACTTTTCTAGGGCGGCATCCACCTCCCCTTGCTCATAGAGCACCAAGCCAATGTTGTTAATGGCGGGCCAAAACTCGTCTTCTAGGTCTACGGCTTTTTCGTATTCGGCGATCGCTTGCTGATATTGCCCTTGCATGTAGTAAGCGTTGCCCAAATCAAACAGCGCTCCCGGCACTTCTGGCTCAACTCTCAAGCCTGCCTGGATATATTGGATCGAGCGTTGGTAGTCTTCTTGACGAAAGTAAGCCGATCCCAAAGCAAATAGGATCGGAGCATTGCGAGTATCCAAGGTGCGGGCACGTTGCAACGCCGAAATTCCCTCATCAAGGCGCTCCTGCTGCAAGTAAAGGCTCCCCAACAATGCCCAAACCTCACCATTGTTTGGCACCAGTTGGGTTGCCAGTTGGGCGCGTGGGATGGCTAATTCAAATTGCTGAAATTGCGCGAGTTGTGCTGCTTCCTGTGCCAACCCCAATCCCTGCTGTTCTAACCCCTCTGGATCAAGTTGTAACACGTGGGGCACAAGCGCTTGGGCTGGAATTGGGGCTACGGCACTCCCCAACATTACCGCTAAAACCGAAATCAAAGTCGCACGCTTCAACACTGTAGGAACGTTTTACCTAGAAGGACATGCAGCTAGCTTAGACGATCTATTTGCGATCGGGGCAAGATTCTTAAGATTTGGCTAATGGTTGGAACCGAGGCGAGCGACGAACAAGCAATCATTCCCCCTCACCCAAATTTGCGCTGGCATTGCGACGCAGCATGGCAGGTTTGATGCGGCGCAACGCCGAGGCGGGGAAACGCTGGTTCCACTCTTCGTCAGAGAGGTGGGCAAGCTCCTCTAATGGGGGGGCAATGTTTTTGGGATAGGGTTGAAACTCAGCTACGTCAGTGGGTTTGGCGAAGCGCTCATTCCAGGGGCAGACATCCTGGCAAATATCACACCCCGCTACCCAGCCCTGCAAATGGGGACGAATCGCCTCCGGTAAAGATTCGGCGCGATTTTCGATTGTGTGGTAAGCGATGCAGCGATTGGCATCTACCACGTGGGGTGAGACGATCGCCCCAGTCGGGCAAGCATCGAGACAGCGGGTGCAGGTGCCGCAGTGGTGGGTGTGGGGGCGATCGCTCGCTAAAACTAAATTAGTCACCACTTCCCCCAGAAAAACCCACGACCCATAGTCCGTCGTGATGACGTTACTATTTTTAGCTATCCAGCCGATTCCAGCTCGCTCTGCCCAGACTTTGTCTTGAATCGGTCCTGTGTCGGCATAGTAGCGGGCTTGAATGCCCTCTCCATCCCTTTCTAGCCAATGAGTCAGCGCTTTCAACTTGCTCTGCATGATCCTGTGGTAATCTTTGCCCCAGCCATAGCGAGCAATCTTGCCGTAGGCAGCGCCCTCTGGTCGTTGCTGCGGGGTGTAATAGTTGAGCGCCACACAAATCATCGACCGGGCGGTGGGCATGATCTGATGAACATCCTGGCGCTTGGGGTTTGCCATCCAGTCCATATCAGCGTGGTAGCCGTGCGCTAACCAACGATCGAGGGTGGGCGACGGGGGGCTGGGTTGGGGAATCGCAGCAATGCCAACCTTGTGAAATCCCAGGTCTAGGGCTTTTTGCTTGATCCGGTCGGCGTCGGCAGCCTTTGCTGGTGCTTGGGCGCTATGGCTCTCTGGGTGCATCATGATCGATCGAGGTAGCGAGGTGGGCGATGAATTGGCGAATCAGTCCGATTGTCACTGAGGGCAATTCCAACTGGGGAGTCAAGCCCACATCATCCAAAATTTGCAGAGCTTGAATCGCTTGGGGGTTTTCCCGTGCCAACCGTTGTCCGATCTCTGGACCGGTAAATTGGGATTTTTGCCCCCAAATCACGGCGGTAGGAATGGTCAACCGCCCAATGTATTGGGACAGATCAAAACACAAGTCACCCCGGACAAAGGCAAGGGCACTGTATTCTGCATTTGGCTGTTGGGCGGAGGCAAGATAGGCATCGACGATTTCGTCATAAATCCGCTCTGGACGAGCAAACTGGCGCTGCTCTAAGAAGTTGCGAATCCCAGCACTGGTGGCAATTCCCGCACTATAGAGCAGGCGATCGAGCACGGGTGTGCTGACGAGTTGGGCAAAAAAGCTGCGACTGTAATCGTTGCCAAAGTCGGACAAGCCGGAGGGAGTGGTCAAGATCAATCCTTGGAAGTGCTCTGGATGGGCGATCGCCACTCGAATAGTCATGGCGGCAGTCAAGGAGGATGCCACTACCCAAGCGGGGGAGGGGCAGGTCTTCTCCAAAAATTCGCCAATGGTTAGGAGATAATCATCCACTCGATAATCCCGTGGGGGATGGGCAGAGCGTCCCCAGCCGATCAAATCAGGGGCGAGAATCCGATATTCATGGGCAAACGCTGGGTAGACCTTTGACCACTCATAGGCAGAAGACCCACCGCCAAATCCGTGGAGGAAGACCAGCGTGGGGCGATCGCGACCAACATCTCCCTGCCACAGGGCATTTGGGTCAGACGGGGCACATTGGGTGTAATACACCATGTTTCCCAGGCTACCTGCGATGGACTGGTGACAAAAACCGGGGGGTTGCAACATAATAAGAACCGTAAAGGGATAGTAATGAAGAATTAGCAAACTAAGTCATTCTTAAATTAAAGCTTTGATGAAGTGGTTCTTCATTTGGACGCATTCGCCACTTTTTTCGTGAGAATAATCTCATCCTTCTAGGATTCAGGTTGTCCGCGATTGCGACTGGGTTCGTAAAAAGGGTAGCGATCATACCAAGGTCTCTCTAGGGTCTCTCAGAGGTTTACCCCATAGAGCCTGAGAAGTAGAGTCCGTTAGTGCAGTTCAACCCAGTCTGAGGGTGCAATCCCAGCCTACCAAACCGGAAAAAATTAGGAATAGTTCCCCCTTGGGATCGATCAAATTGATTTAAATCATTTATATCGCTGCGAGCACTCAGATTTATTCTGTTTGCTTAGTTGATAGCTGTTAATTGGCTGACGCTGGTTAGCTGAGGCTGATTTGACAAAGGGCAGGGCTTGTTTCCAAGATTACGTCCTTAAATGCCCGAACTTGTCACAACTTGTCACTGTAACTGCCGCTTAGTTTGGTGCCTTTACCAACCTATTGAGTGATTTCCTCCCCTAGAGCTGTTCTTGGATTTGTCAAGATACTGGAGACAACTCCAGTATTTAAATGAAAAGCGCGACGGGTGGTCGGCGATCGCAATCCAATGGTTTGCTACGCATTTCCGTTTTCTGCAACCCCCCTTGCAGGTAAAAGCGTTGAGATATGGTAGGAGAGAGACTATGACACAGCATCGGGTTTCCGATGATCCCCGGTTTTCCCCTGTGAAAATTGAGACAGAGCCGCACTATGCAGAGATCCCTACTAGACAGGGCGCATTTTCATTTCAATGTTTCGACAAGTTAGCGGAACTCACCCTCCAGCGCCCGACGTGTGTTCGGTTGGATCTAGAAGAGTTGAAATGTTTTGAAGTGGTCGATCGCCAGTTTCAACAGCTTGGGGTAATTTTTTCTAATGCGATCGCTCTCCACCCCTCTAATCCAGCTTTCCCGCCGCGTTCCGGAATGATTGTGTTGATGGGGTCACCCCGCAACGGATGGGTTGAAGCAATTTTCCCAACTCCGGTGCAATATGTGAGCGGGTTTGTTACCAGTTCCCAACCGACGGTACTGATCGCCTTTGATGACAACAACCAACCGATTGGACGCACGGAGACCACCGCACCAAACTTGACAGCATCCCGCGTTCCCCACACACCCAATACTAAGCTCAGTTTAGCCACCCCCAATATCCACCGCATCCTGTTTCAAACGGTGGACGGTCAACTGACGCTAGATGACTTTTGCTACAGCTTTTAAGGCAACGGATAGCATTGGCTAAAACGGAATATCGTCCATGTCAACTGGCTCCGGAGTTGCCACAGAGTAAGCGGCGGGCTGAACAGATTCGGACACATCGCTTCTGGCTGGCTTAGACGATCGGGTTGTCTTGGGAGTGGTGGTGGTAGTGGTAGGAGCCGCCGCCGTGCTCACACTGGCGATCATGCCATCGGCACTGACCTTGTGAATCCGTTGCGCCGTCAACTCAGCCCGTTTTTCCTTAAATCCTTCCTGGCGATCGATCGTCACCATGCTCAAACGACCCTCGATAATGAGGCGATCGCCACGTGGTATTTTCCTGCATATCTTGCGCCAAGTTGCGCCACCCAACCACCTTCAGCTCTCCGGCGGGATCATCGTCGCGCAATGCATCAAAGCGGACTCGCATTTCTGAAATGGGCACTTGATTATCTGAGGTATAGCGCAGTTGAGGTTCTTCGATCACCTCTGCCATCAAGATAAAACTATTCATATCTCACTCGATTTTCAAATACAGTTTATTGTAACTTTTTGCCTTGGAGGTCGGCATTGGCGAAATCAGTCATCTTAGGATCACGAATTTATCAATGGGTAATTTTCCTATGTAGGGCATGGCAATGCCATGCTCCTACGGAGATTCTGGCTTTGCAGGTGATTTAATCTACGATCCTACCCGCTAGTTTCCGTTACACCAGTGATGGGCTTTCCTCTTCTGTCATTTCCTGTTCTCGATCGACAAACTCCTGGACTTGGGCACGATATTCTCGCAGAGTTTCGTCCACCCAGCCGCGATCGTTGCTATCCGCATGTAGATGCACCAGGGGTTCTCCGGCATCGGGCAAAATTAGAATCCAACTATCGTGGGTAAGATTGAGAATCTTCACACCGTCGATCAGCTCGATTGTTTCTGGCGGGTGGGTTTCCACCAGATGACGCATTAAGGCTCCCTTGACCGTCCAGGGACAGCGCACCGTTAGCGATCGATGGCAGACGCGCGGCAACTCCGCCCGAATCTGCCCCAAACTGCGGGGCATGGTTTTGCTGAAGTCTTGTTGCTGCACCGTCAGCATTTCGATCAGTTTGGCAATAGAAAACATGGCATCAAACCCTGGATGAAGTTGGGGAAAGATAAATCCCATCTCGCCACTACCCCCCCATCACCACATTGGCAATGGTGTGGCAAGCTTCCATCAGGGCGGTGGGGTTTGCCCGCGTGCGCACCACCGTTCCTCCATGGCGACGGGCGATCTGTTCGACAGCGCTAGAGGTATTGACGGGAACCACCACCGTACCCCGTGGGTTGTCGGTCAACACCATGTGGGTCATCAGCGCCGTCAGGGCTTCTCCACGGATGGCGCTGCCCGATTCATCTACCAAAATAAATTGTTCTCCATTGGCGGAGACTTGGACGCCCAGCGTTGCCCGCAGGGCTTCGACCACCCGCCCTAGTTGGTCGAGCAACACTTCTCGATCGGCGGCAGAAAGGACAATTTGATTGAGGCTGGCATTGAGCACAACGGCATCACAGCCAAATTTGGCAAGCAGCAGGGGCAACACCGCCCCTGAAACGGCATAGACGTAATCGATCACCACCTTGGAACTGGTGGTACGGATGGCATCGATCTGGAGGTGACGCTCAAAACTGGCATTGTAAATGTCGATCGCTTGATTCAACGTGCTGACATTGCCAATCTCCTGCACCTGCGCCCGCCGAAAATCTTCTTTAAAGTAAGCCCCTTCAATCTTTTTCTCTAGGGCTTTGGATAAGTTAATTCCCTGCCCATCAAAAATTCGATCAAGATGTGGGTGGGTTTTTCTGGGTGAACGCGCACATGAATTCCCCCAGACACTTGCAACGTTGGTACAACCGTGCGAGCAACCGGAATCGCCGCTGCTTCTAGATTGAGCACGTCCACACCAACGGACATTAATCCAGCGATCAGCGATCGCGACACCATGCGCGAGATACTGCGCTGATCCCGTGAAACCGTTACCTGCGATCCCGGCTTGAGAATGGAACCGTAAGCAGCTCCCAAGCGCACGGCAAATTCGGGGGTAATATCCACATTGGCAAGCCCGGAGACGCCCCGCTGTCCAAACAAGTTGCGATGGGCGGCGTGTCCCCAAATCAAGTTCATGTTTAGGGTTGCCCCCGGCTCAATTTTTTTGCTGGGCCAGATACGGACATCGGGATTGATCAATGCCTCCTCACCCACGGTAGACAGGGAGCCGACGATCGCCCCCTCCAACACATGCGCCCGCCGATCGATGCGCACCCCTCTGGCGGTGACACAGGCACGCAGGTGAGCTTCTTCACCAATAATCACCCCGTTCCACAGGATGGGACGTTTAAGATCGGCATCCGCTCCGATCGTGACGTTGTCGCCAATCACCGTTCCTGACTCGATTTGCGCCCGTGCCCCAATGCGGCAATTGCTGCCGATTAAGGTAGGGGGAGCAATTTGAGCCGTGGGATCAATGTAGGTGTTCTGCCCGACCCAAATACTGGGCGATCGCTCCTGGTAGGGCACATTCAGCCTTACCCGGCGCTGCAAGGCAGCATATTGCGCTTCGCGATAGGCATCGAGATGCCCAACATCGCACCAATAATTTTTGGTGATGTAACCATACAACGGCTGATCTTTTTCTAGCAGCAAGGGGAAGAGATCCTTTGAGAAATCAGACTCCCGATCGGCTGGCAGGTACTCCAGTACCTCTGGTTCTAGAATATACGTCCCCGTATTGACCGTATCTGAGAAAATCTCACTGCTAGAAGGTTTTTCTAAAAATCGGCGAATGCGATGCTGTTCGTCGGTAATTACCACGCCAAAATCCAAGGGATTGGGCACATGGGCAAGAATCAACGTTGCTTTTGCCCGATTTCGCTTGTGAAACTCAATGGCAGCCGTCAGATCAAAATCGGCAACACTATCCCCACTGATGACCAAAAAGGTTTCGTCAAGCAATTCAGCAACATTCTTAACACACCCGGCGGTGCCCAAGGGTTGGTCTTCCTCAACGGCATAGGTAATTTGCACACCAAAATCGTTGCCATCTTGAAAGTAGTCCCGCATGGCATCGGGGAGATAGTGAAGCGTGGCAATGATTTCAGTGATGTGGTGACGCTTGAGCAGATCAATAATGTGTTCTGCGATCGGTCGATTTAAGATCGGCACCATGGGTTTGGGTAAATCGCAGGTCAACGGGCGTAGCCGCGTCCCCGATCCCCCTGCCATCAAAACTGCTCGCATAGATCCTCCTTTGCCGAATGGGTATTCGCTAGGCTCGGCTGCATCGGGTACTTGGTCTTGGTGTAGCGATCGCCATGACACTTAGGACAGGAATGGAGAGAGACTTCAGCCGCCCCACAAAAATATCCTAATGGTTCTGACTGTTGCTGGACTGGAGCAGCGGTTGAAGAATTGACCGAAGAAAAACTTGCGTGACTGAGTGGCAGGAACTGAGGTTGCTACCCTACACTTGAATAGTAAGGCTGGGAGACCGGGTTGATAAGCTTTATTATCAAGTCGAAAGATTTACGAACGCTTTCCTTGAATAGCGCCGGGTTGCCCACGGATCAAGACGAATTGGCGATCGGAGGTCAAACATGGAATCGTTGGTAGCACTATTGTTGCTGGGTATCTACGGTGGAGGCATTTATAAGTTTTGGACTGGGTTTCACCGGACAAACTTTAGCCAAGGCAAATTTTATCTATC
>JAAUSV010000149.1 GCA_012032525.1 Leptolyngbyaceae cyanobacterium SL_7_1 | reverse complement strand
TGCCCAGCTTGCCCAGCGCTACGACCTGATACTACGCCAATACGCAAAAGGCGCTGGTGGTGGGGGCGATCGCCAGCCTGCTAGCCCGTCGTCCCCTGGTCTATCACTTGCACGATATTCTCTCCAGCGACCACTTCAGCACCACCAACCGCCGCATTGCCATCACCCTCGCCAATCGCGCCGCCCTGGTAATTGCCAACTCCAACGCCAGTCAAGCCGCCTTTATTGCGGCTGGAGGCAACCCCAAGCTCACCACTGTGGTCTACAACGGCTTTGATCCCGCGCTATATCAAGCCACCGGGACAACCCTAAAGCAAAGCCTAGGCTGGGAGAATCGCTTTGTAGTAGGGCATTTTAGCCGCCTTTCACCCTGGAAGGGACAGCATGTGTTGCTAGAAGCGTTGGCACAGTGCCCAGATGAGGTTACTGCCCTGTTGGTTGGAGATGCCCTGTTTGGCGAACAGGACTATGTGCACCAGCTCCAGCAACAGGTTGCCCAGTTGGGACTCGAAGCACGGGTGAAGTTCTTAGGATTTCGCTCGGATGTGGTGCCGTTGATGCATGCCTGCGATCTGGTTGCCACACCTCCACTGCCCCAGAACCCTTTGGACGAGTGGTGGTGGAAGCCATGCTATGTGGGCGTCCGGTGGTTGCCGCCGCCGCCGGAGGGGTAACGGAACTGGTGCAGCCGGGGCACACGGGTTGGCTCTGCCCTCCCAACGATGCCGCCGCTCTCGCCCACACGATCGCCCACTGTTTCAATCAACCAGAGCAGGCAAAGGCGATCGCCCATGCTGCCCAAACCGAAGCCAGCCAGCGCTTTCACCTCACCACCATCAATCAACAACTCGCTAACGCCCTTCAATCCATCATTGATGGCGCGTTGTGGCAACCCAATCGATAGGGACACGGCATTGCCGTGTCCCTACAAAAATCATGCAGGTGTGTCCGGCAGCACCGGACACACCAACAAACTACAGTCCTACCATGCGCCGCAACCGGGCGATCGCTGCCTTCACCAACAGTCGCCAGCGCCGTTGATGGGAGAGGGGGGGAATCAGATAGGAAATGTCTCTATTGGCACGCAACTCAGGAATTATTTGGGCTGAAAGACAGGCATCCAACACTTGAGCCAAATGAGCCGCTAGGGTGGGATAACCCAAATCCTCTGCCAGGGCAATCATGCCATCCCGACTGTTGCTCAAATAATTCAAGCGTTGTTGGTAGTTGTTGCAGTACAACACACCCAAATCAAGATGGTCTTCTAGCTCGTTGGCTAGCCGCATCAACACCACGTGCGATCGCGACTGTGGAGTTGATCCAGTGTTTGATTCAGTAGGGCGATCGCTTGGGGATTCCACTCGATCGCATCGTAGTTGGTGATGTAGGATTCAACCTCCCACCCGGCAACAGCCCTGATCCGATGGCATTTTGCCTTGTCCTTACCAGATTGCCCAGTGCCAAAATTACCCCAGATGTAGGCAGCATGGAGCAACCCTGCCGCCACCACTTCGATCGGCGCCTGCACCGAGGCTAGGATGCTGGCAGTCCCCACCAAATGGGCAATGAATGATTTGCCATTGCCACGAAAATATCCTGTAAACAGTTGTAGGGCTAGATCGTACGCTGCGGCAATTTTCTTGAGATCGTCGTCTGAGTAGCCTTCCCGTTGTAGCTGGCTGAGCAATTGCAAGTTGCTTTGAGCCACAAAAAGTGTGGTAGATCGTTTTTCCTCGGTAAGCAACACCCTGTCTGCACTAGAAATTGTCATAACTCTGCACCTTTGATGAATAGAAGTTCAGCACCCTCGTAGCCTTGAGTGTATTTCCGGTCAATGGTTTGCTTGATTTGCTAGTCACTACCTATCGACAAACTAATTTTTTTCTGCCACTGTCGTCCGCCGACTTTTCCGCCGATTTTGGTTCTTCCTGCACCAACCGGGGGCGACGACGGTGCAATCCCAACTTCCGCAGATACTCCCAACCCCGTTGGGGATGAATCCGCTTTCCCAGTAGATTGCTCATCCAGTCGGCAACTTTTGGACCTGTCCAAGTGCCCCCATCGGCGGGAGGTCGTTGCAGTACTTCCCACAGTTGCACCTGTTGTTGTTCGCTGAGCAGTGGCTTACTGCCTGGATTGTTATGGCGTTTGTCGCCCAAGGCTTCCGGTCCTTGTCGGTTGTAGCTCCATGCCAATTCGTAAACCCAACTCCGACTGTAGCCAGTGAGTTCGGAAACCTCACGAGTCAGCTTGCCTTGAGCAAGCAGCCAGATAATATAGTAATGGCTGCGCTCAATCCCATTCTTAGCTTGGCGATAGCGCTGTTCTAACTCTTCCAAGCTGAGGTGGGGAGTAATTTGAAGATTTTTGGACATAACAAAGGGGCTCAGTAAGAAGGGTTCAGTAGGTCATCGATCAAACTCAACACAGGCGAAACTGACGCACAGTGTGTGCGGGCATCCTGAGTGATTTGGGGAAGAAAAAGCATCCTTTAACCACCCCACTTCTGATGTACTGTGTCGAGCCTAGAAACTGCTGATACACCCCTGATGTCAACCGAGAGCCATAGGATTTGCGGCTAGCCCGCAAATCCTTTCATCCATTGCTAGGATTTTGCCAAGTTCTTTTCACGGAACTTGTCGTAGCTAGCGGGTCCAACAAACTTCTTGACAATGCCCATGGCAAAGCCAACCAATGCTTGGGACAGCTTGGATTGCCCCTGTAGACTCTTCAACCAATCCATGACTGGCTTGAACAGAATGCGGCGGTGACGCACACCCCAGCGATAGTGCCCTTCTAGGAAGGGGTCATCGGCTGCCAAATCCCACTTCTCTTTGAGACGCTGTACGCTTGATAGATTCCACTCGTCACTCCAACGCAACAGATAGTAAGGAATATCGGTTAGCGCAAAGGGAGGAGGAGTGAGGTAGCACACGACCGCATCGGGTTCAAAGTAGATTGATTCGCCTCGATCGAGCACACTCAAACATAGATCAATGTGATCTGCCAAGCTCATGTAGGCTTCATCTAACAAACCGAGCTTGTCAAACACTTCCATCCGCATGAAAGCGCAGTGGAACTCAACCAATTCGGTCAGTTCTCGACGAAGTTGGGGGCGATACTTCTCAAGGGGTTGTCCACCAAAGCGGTGACGCTCTGCCAAACGACGACCTCCCCGCACTTCACGGATGTGAGCATCGCCGCCCGCCATGTGAATGATACCGTCTTCGGGTTCGCCCTCTAAGTACAGTGGACCGACAACCCAAGCGCCCGTTTCCTCGGCACACTGCATCAATTTTTCTAGCCAACCGGGTAGCACCACCAAATCGTTGTCGATGAAAACAACATAGGGAGTGTCTACGTGGGGAATCGCCAGGTTGCGAGCGTGGTTAGGAGTAATGTAATGGTTAGTACGAATTAAATGGAACCCTTTCTCCTTAGCTTGAGCTTCTAAGTAGCGCTTGATGTGCCGGGGAGAATTACCGTCTACGTAAATATGCTTGAAGGGAATGCTTGTATTTTTATACAAACTCTCCAACGCTCGATCAGTACAGCTAAAGCGCTCACGAGGGGCAACTACAACCGTCACTTGTGGTTTCATGCAATTTTCTCCTGATTTCGCGTATCCGTATTTGTATTTAAGAGTACTGGGGTATGTATGAAAACGGGATGAAGCGAACCCTAGAAATAAATAAATTCAGATGAACAAACCAATACCATCTCTTTGTAATCAATTTACTTTGTTCGCCTAACACATCTGTGCAACAAAGCGAAAGTAGTGTTTATAAAATTACAACTAATTGAACTTTTAAGGCTGTTTCTGCCAAGAAATCCTGTTAATTACTGAAATCTGACAGATGCCACATCCTTTGCAAAATATAGGGTTTTTCGATAGGCTTCGTGGTTTCTCTAGCGGATTGACTACTGAATGCTAAAAAAAATTCCACACTTAAAAAATAACTGACAAAATCCGGCTAAATCTTGAATTGTTGAGTTGGATGAAGAAGGCGATCGCTTTTATCTACCACTAAATTTTCTCCATCAAGTAATTATAAATCGCTGGATTTTATCAAAAATCTTCCAGTATTTAAGAGGAGATCGCCTTGGGCAAGCACTGCATTTGGATCAATCGATTCTTCTGGGCACCCAAGGTATATCCAACTGGTGTATATCCAACTGGGTTGCTCCTACCCACCCTCCCAGAGAATTGCTGGCTCTCCCGTCTAATTTTGTCCTGTCGTTGTATCAAACCTTATGAAACACGTGGTATGGAAGCACTCCGACCTCAAGCTCTCAAGCATAGAAATGGGTGAACACCCAGGGGTCTCGTCTACTGCTATCCCTAGTTTATTAAAGTGAGCGATCGCTTAGAATTTGTTACTATTGCAGCAAGCATTAGGCAGATACGACCCCAAATTGGTGGGGATTTTTATTTTCGGCGTGCACTACCGCTCTGTAGTTTTAAAGGCAATTGGATGTATCCATGGAGCGGTTCGCTATGGCAGATTTCCCTCTTCGGAATATTTTAGTTCCGGCTGTTTTAGTTAGCAGCACGGTGTTTTCAGTTCTCACCTTACCCGTTCTCAACGTCAGACCGACCTCTGTTGCCTTAAACCTGCCGTCTTTTCTGGGGGGCAATCTGCAATACTCAATTTTTGAGCGAGGTAACAAAAATCTAACGATTCGCTACATTGGCTTTGTGATCATGGCGAGTGCGGGTTCAGGGATTGCAACGGCTGAACTGGTCAGAAAATGGCATGCTCAGTTAGAGAAAAAAGCGAACTTACAACACCTAGCCCAACAAATGCATGGGTCTACTCCGCTAGTGTCAGAGGAGGAAGCACAACTGAGCAACTCCCTGTCCTCGGACGATTTGGCATCGGAGGATCTGACGCTGAATCAGTTGGCACTGGATCAACTGGACTCGATCGAACCTGCATTTTTTTGACGAAGACGTGGCAGATTACTTTGCCCGATCGCCTGCCGATGCAGCAACCGATGCAGACGCCATCGCCAAACTGCCTGAGATCCAAGATTTCAACCTCAGCACCACTGAAGAACTCAATGGCAGACAGCGCCAACAGCCAGTCGCGCTGGCGATCGCGGCTCCCCAAGAGCGCATCCTCGATTCCCTCAATCACTACCAACCCTGCCACATTCAACTTCCCCACACCGAGCGCTGTTTTTTTGCCATCTCCGTTGACGGTGAGTTCTACAGTTTGTTAAAACTTGCCCCGACCCAGGAGAGCGGGCTGACAATTGCCCGTCACATCAGCACAAAACCCGATAAAAAAGTGGTGCTGACTAAAACCCATCAAGGCTATGCCGTTTGGCTGTGGGAGCCAGAGGCACAGTTGCACCTTGAGTAGCGATCGCCCACCCAAGGCACACCCCTCAAAACCCTGACCTATTGTCCAGCCAGTCTAATGGGTAATTTCTATGAAAAGTGAGCAACTTTTAAGGCACTATGCAATTGGCGATCGCGATTTCATTGGTGTCGATCTGAGCCAAATCAACTTGAGCCAGCAGGATTTGCGGAGGACCGATTTTTGGCAAGCCAACTTGGCTCAGGTCAATTTTTCCCAAGCCGATCTGCGGGAGGCAAGCCTGCGAGGAGCCTCCTTGGTTGCTGCCAACCTAGAGAACACCGATCTGCGACGGGTAGACTTGCGGGGAGCGGATCTGCGCCAAGCTCGCCTGACCAATGCCAAGTTGGAAGAGGTGATTTACGACGAAACTACCCAGTTTCCTGCCAATGTCAATTTAATCAAAAGCAAAGCCTACGCCATTACTCCCAGAGCAGCGTTACAGCAGGCAGTGTTGAGCCACCTCGATCTCAGTGGCAGCGATTTGTCAGAAGCCGACCTGCGAGAAGCGATGTTGCAGTCCACCAATTTGGTTGGTAGTTATTTAGTTGGAGCGGATCTGACTGGGCAACCCTCACCGATGCCGACCTGTCCAACGCCGATCTAACCCGTGCTGTGCTGAATGGGGCGATCGTGCAAAACACAACCTTCAACCAAGCAACGTTGCGCCATGCCAATCTGTTTGGGGTCGATTTGCGATCGCTCGATCCCTACGAAACCAATCTGCAAGGCGCATTGTGTGATGATACCACCCTGTTCCCAGAGGCGATCGACCTGTTAGAACACGGGGTCTATTTGATCGTGCCCGGTGCCTGCCTGCGCGGGGTACAACTGAGCCGAGTTAACCTCGTAGGAGCAGATTTGCGGGGTGCCGATCTGACGGAGGCAAACCTGATGGCAGCCGATCTCTGGGGAGCCAACCTCAGTGAGGCTAACTTGACTGGGGCAAACCTCAGCTCTGCCAATTTTTGGGGAGCCAATTTGACGGGCGCAGAACTTCAGAATGCAGTGCTAACCAACACCAATTTGCAAGCGGCTGATATTAGTCAGACGATTTTGGAGGATTTGAATTAGACACCCCTACCGCGATCGATGGTTGGCACAATACAAACACGATTGGGACCCACTGAGAGAGCATGGCAAAACTAGGCTACAAAGCTTTCTCGAATCTGGACTCCATGGCATTCCACCTCAATCGCAAACGCTTCTCCCCGATCGGCAGTAAGCTCATATTGCAGAAAAGCATCGCCCGCCCTAGTAGTAATTTCTCGAAACACATCGCCCGCTGCGGTCAAAACCTTGAATGTCAGCGGGGCAGGCAATGGGATGGACCCATCGATCGAGCTTAATTGCAAATGCAGCCCCATTGGTTCTGCCATGGAGGTGATGGTGACGATCAACGCCAGCCGTTGCCCTGCCAATTCGATCACCTTGGCTCGTTGCATCGGCATCCAGCGAAAGGCAAGGCTGAGCGATCGCCCACCCAACACCTCCTCTAGGGTTTGCCAACCCGCCTCCACCTGTTCTTGCAACCAGCGGCGCAGGTGGGCAGTGGGTGGGGCGATGGCGGGTTGGATCTCAGCCAGGCAATCTAGGAGGCGATCGAAGGGTTGCAACTGGGCGATCGCAATGGTCTCTGTGGAGTCTGACAGGTGGGCAGCGGCGACAAATCCCAGGAGTGTTGCCTCGTGGAGTTTGTCCGCGAACCGCACTGCCACGTAGCCAATGCGCTCATCTGGGGCGATCGGCAGAGCCATGACGGACTGATCGGGCAGGATTGGACGGCATTCCAGCTTGCCCAAGCCGGGGAGGGCGAGGTCGGCAACGTCTCTCAGGGCATGGGTGTGTTGGTTCCAACTGTCGCTCTCCTCCCACCGGGTCTCGATCTGCAACCAGTGCAGATAGCGTTGCACTGCCCAAACCGCCAAGGTGTTGAGATAGACCTGCTTGCCCTTTTGGGGTGTGGCTTGGGCGGCGGCAAACTGGCGTGCCTGCTGGTGAGCTACGGTGCTGAGGGGCACGGTAAATTCGCCAGATGATTGGGAAGGGGATTGATTAAGCAGATCCATGGGTGCAGTAAGGGGTGAAATTAGCAAAAAAATAGAGGACTCAATTCTCTACTTCTCTATCGGGGTCATATCCCATTTTTTTGGCGATCGATTGCAACAACGGCAACCCCTGTTTCTGCCAATGGGAACGGAGGGTGTGGTAGTTAACGTTGAAATCGTTGACCACGGCTTGGAAGCGATCGGGCGGCTGTTTCAGCAGCAAGCGCTGTGCCAGGATTTGGCAATGGCAATCTGGGTGTTTTTGGGGATGGCACTGGCGCAAGCGCTTTTCTGGGTCGGTTTCGATGTAATGGCGAATTTGTTGACTGATGCGTTCGTTTGCCTGGTGTTGCTGATCCTGCCGGATCAGGGCT
This sequence comes from Leptolyngbyaceae cyanobacterium SL_7_1, assembly GCA_012032525.1. Classification (GTDB taxonomy): domain Bacteria; phylum Cyanobacteriota; class Cyanobacteriia; order Elainellales; family Elainellaceae; genus JAAUSV01. The sequence goes on along the minus strand of JAAUSV010000149.1, from coordinate 3,127 downwards.
TCTAGATCAGCCAGATCGGGTCTAGGATCGGGCAGTTGATCGCCAAAACTGAGGGTTCCCTCCGTCCCGATCGGCGCATCCAGCGAAAGCGGCGGTTTGCGGAGTTGGGCACGAAATTCAGCCTTTGCATTCGCAGAAGACTTGTCTGTCCCCTCGGACTGGCAGCCATAGAGATCCTTAATTCGATAGCTGAGGCGCAATTGCCGATTGATCCAGTGGGTCAGGCTGGTGACGATCGACCGTTGAGGATGAAATTTAAACTCCCCAATCCGATTGGCAATTTGTAAAAACGTATCATTCAAAAGCTCGCCGTAATCTGGGTGGGAGGAGCGAGCCAGCCGAGGAAGCCGCGTCACCTCCTGCAACAGGGCATGCATTGCTCGTTTCCATGCCAACGTCTGGCGTGGGTGGTGTTGCAGAGTTTCAATTAGGTGACGCAGCCGCAATTCTCGTTCATTTGGAACGTCAGAGAGCATATGCGGTTAGAAAATGACATGGATACATGCTAAACGAGGGTTGGGGAATTGTCCGTATATAAAGTTTTCACGAAGATGATGGCAATAAAGATCAAAAAAATTCCCTATCCCCTGAGAGAAACGTAACTGATCGTTCAATCCTAACTGGAGGCAACCCATGCATCACTTCGGACTAGTTATGCAATTTTTACGCGATCGCCAAACCTTCCTAGTAGAAGTCGCCAAGGGTGTCCGAATTGAAAGCAAAATTATTTCCTTTCTAATTTGTAGCGTCACATTTCTAGCCCTCTATGGAGCGATTATTGGGCTATCCCATAGCTGGTTGCAGATGGTTTCCTCTGCCATCAAGCTGCCAGCGTTGTATCTGATTACGTTGATGATCTGTCTACCAACCCTATATATTTTTGAGGTGGTTTCAGGCTCCAGTCGCACCTTTGGACAATACCTTGCCTTGCTATTGGCATCCACTTCAGTCATCAGTGTGATGATGATTGCCTTTGCTCCTGTGACGTTATTCTTTCATCTTTCAATTAACGACTACACCTTTTTCAAACTACTGAATGTGGCTATCTTTGTGATTACCGGAATCGTTGGGATTAACTTCTTCTACCGAGGGATGATGTTAGTGTCAGATGCTGAGTTTAATCGCAATGCCACTGAAGTTATGCCAGTGGTCGATGCCACAGCAGACGCCAACTCCACGCCCCCATTAAAGCCTCGCGGAGCGGGTGTCATTAAAGCTTGGCTGGTATTGTATGGCTTTGTCGGCAGCCAACTCGGTTGGACATTGCGCCCTTTCTTTGGCACTCCCGATCGCCCCTTCTCCTTGTTTCGAGAATTGGAAAGTAATTTCTACGCCCACATTCTCTACACAATTACCCACCTTCTCCTGCCGAACTAAAAATCCAATCTCCGGCTTCTTGCCAAAGCCGGAGAGCGGGCAACCAGAGATTTAAATCCAAGGAGTGAATTGCCATGCGATCGGATTTACGCACCTTAAAAATCACCCCCGACGAAGTGGATGACTATGCCGAACTCACCGTAGTCGATCAATCCACCATTGCGTTGTATCGAGCGATCGCCTTCAAAAAGCTTCATCACGTCGGCACGTTTCTTTTGGTGCAACTATTTACCCTGGGCATCATCATTATTTTTGTGGTTCCCCCGGTATTGATTAGTTTGCGTAAATCTAGCAATTTAAGCAATGAAACCAGCGCTGTATTGCCGATCGTACTCAGCATTTTTGCGTTCTCCCTACTAATTTTTGTAGGATGGAATGCTTACCTTTTGAGTCAGATTAGACGAATTAAACCAACAGTCAAATTACTGCGGGAGGTCGAGCGATTTAATCAGGTGATCCAATCTATTGAGCTGCTCGACCGACTGGAATCAGTGCAGGGTGAGGGGCGATCGTCTGAATTGGAGAATCGTCAACAGGTGCTTCAGGTATTACAACTGACTAGAGATAATCTAGCTAATGCACTACGGGCAGATAAAATTTGGAGATTGCATAAAAATGTGGTGGAGCAACGCTATACCATCATCAACGATTTTGAAGAGAATTTGGCGGAGTTGATGGTGTTTAACGGAGATGCACCCGTGGGTGAATATCGCCATCTGTTAAATGACGCCATGCAGATCAATCTGAGTGTGCATCAGGAAATGCGAAAGCTCTAGGACAAGCATGTTCCCCAGACCCCCGGCTTTTTTAGGAAAAGCCGGGGGTCTTTGTCTTTGGGGATGATCTGCCGATCGCCCCTCCTAGCCTAGATATTTCGTCAAGATACTAACTACACCATCGGCAGGCAAACTCACCACCACCCGCTGCATCACCTCGTCAGCGGTGGGACACGCCATCACTCGGCTCCACTCCCCTGCTGGGGCAAAGCCCCGCTGATGCAGATTCTTAATCGTATCGAGCACGTCTTGTCGATCGCCCAACAACAACACCCGCAAGGGTCTGCGGTTGGAGGGCGGCAAAGCGGAACCGGAGGACGGGCGCGCGGCTTTGCCGATACCGCAAGGGTCGCTGGCAGCATTAGTGGCAGCATCAGTGGCAGCATCAGTCAGTGAACCGTCGAATCGTTCGGTCATGGTCAAACTCCTAGGTTGGTTTTGGCTAAGGAAAGCCAAAAACCTAGCCACCCCACATGCAGCGCAAAGCAGGGTGGCTTGTTGGAGTGATAAAATCTCCCAAGCCCGCCGTTGCTGATTCAACGCGCAGGGTTAGCTATCCTTGGCTGCTGCGAACAGCCTTGGATAGCGTTTGACTAGATTTTTGGTGGCTGGTGGTTGTGGCGATGTGTTCGATCGCACAAACACCTAAGCGACTAGAGTAGGGGGATTTGGCGATCGAGTCAAGCCCTGCAACGTGTTTCTTGCTTACTCGCTTTGCAGAAACCAGGGATTTGGCGGAAGATAAAGCTATTCTTCTGAAATTTGAGTTAGACCCGGTGTCTAAGGCAACATAACCTCCTGCCCTTGTCATGAAAATCCTGATTCTCGCGGCTAATCCTCGCAAAGACCTCAACCTCGATCGCGAGATTCGAGATTTAACCAACGTGATCAAAGCGTCTCGCGATCGTGAAGAATTTGAGGTGGAAAATGCTTTTAGCGGTGCGTGTGGGAGATTTGCAAGATCTGCTCTTTCG
>JAAUSV010000148.1 GCA_012032525.1 Leptolyngbyaceae cyanobacterium SL_7_1 | reverse complement strand
CCCCACCGACATCAACACATCCTCAGTGAGGGGGCAGATGAAACCTATCCCCTGTTTGTAGTGTTTCCAGAGACGCCAGAGCGGGTGAAACGGGGATTGCGGGGGGCATATCTTGCCCTTTGTGACGGAAGCTGTGCCTGTTGAGGAATTGGTTGAATCGCTGGAACTGTCTGCCGAAGCCTGACCTCGTCTCACGCAACCCTTCCCTAGCCCAGTTAGGGAGCAAACTGCTGAGCATAATAACGGGCATACCGATCGCCCTGTTGCAGCAATTCTCGATGCGATCCAGATTCCACTATCTTGCCAGCCTCGATTACCAAAATCCGATCGGCACGACGAACCGTAGCAAGGCGATGGGCAATGATAAAGACCGTCCGTTTCACCATCAACCGCTCTAGTGCCTCTTGTACCAATGCCTCTGACTCAGAATCGAGGGCTGAGGTGGCTTCGTCCAAAATTAGAATTTGTGGATTGAGCAGCACGGCACGGGCGATCGCAATTCGTTGCCGTTGACCCCCAGACAGGTTCACCCCCCGTTCCCCCACCCACGACGCCCATCAGCCATCGGGAAATTGGCTAATAAATTGGTGCGCGTTCGCTGCCTTCGCGGCTGCTTCCACCGCTGCTTGATCAAAATGTTTTTGTCCAAAGGCAATGTTTTGAGCGATCGTCCCTGAGAACAGAACCGTTTCTTGGGGCACAATGCCAATCTGACGCCGCAAGCTGCGCAGTGTCACCGTACTAATATCAATCCCATCAATCAAAATTCGCCCCGACTGGGGTTGGTTAGAAGCGGGGAAGCAGATTGACCAAACGTTGTTTTACCTGCCCCCGATGCTCCTACTAGAGCGATCGCCTCCCCTGGAAACACAATTAGATTTAGCGCTTTCAATACGGGTTGATGGAGACTGTAGCCAAAGGTGACGGATTGATATTCAACCTTACCAAGTACGGGGGGAAGGGGAATAGCGTCGATCTGTTCGAGTACTTGGGGTTGGATGTCCATCAGGTCAAAAATCCGATCGGCAGAGGCTTGTCCTTGCTTAAATTCGTTGTAATTTTCTGTCAAGTGAGCGATCGGATCGATCAGCATTGCCACAGCTACCACGTAGCTGCCAAATTCCTCCCCCGTTAAATTCCCCACCGCAATCTGCCAACCGCCTAGCAACAGTAACAGCAACACACTCAGGGCATAGAGAAAGCCCACCACGGGGAATTGCACAGCTTTTAGCCAAGCCGCGTCATACTTTGCCCGTTGGTGGCGCTCTGCTTCTCGATCGAACCGTTCCACTTCAAACTCTTCAGCCGCAAAGGCTTTGACCAAACGAATTCCACTGAAAACCTCAGTCAGCAGGGAAGACAAATCAGAAATCAAGGCTTGACTCCGCCGCGAGATTAGCAGCAGGCGATCGCCAAACCAACCAATCAATCCGCCAATCAAGGGAGCGACCACTAAACTCGCCAGCGTCAACTGCCAGTTCAAATAAACCATGTAGCCAAATACAACAATCAGTTGCAACACACAGGGTGTGAAATCATGAAACACTTTGTTGACGACTTCCCCAACTCGATCGATATCCTCGGTCAAGCGGTAGGATAAATCGCCAGTTTTTGCTGTTTCAAAATAGCTGAGGCTCAGCGTTTGTAAGTGCTGGTATACCCGTTTGCGTAGATCGAGGGCGATCGCCAATGCTGCCTTTGCCATGCCCGCATCTTGCCCATACTGCGCTACTTTTTGAACCAGAAAAATCCCAGCAACAATGGCTGCCAATCGGGCGAGTGCCAACACATTTCCCTGCACCAAAAACCCCAACATTTTGCCTGATAGCCAAGCCAACAGGGGCCAGCACCCTGTAAATACCAAGGTGCATAGGAGGGCTTGGGCGATCGTGCGCCAATGGGGTTGTAGGTAGGGGAACAGGCGGCGGTAGCTAGAACGAGTCTTCACGAAACCTAAATCCATGCATCTGTTCTGCTAGGCTACCAGCTTTCGGATGCTCCGATATACGGCGAACTTGCACAACGGTTGCCCCGATTGGGTGAGGGCAATACAGGCGAGCCTGTGTAAAGCTCGAATTATTCAAACAATGTTAAGAATTTCTAATTCACTGAGAACGATAAACAACCCACCCTTTGAGGATGGGTTGGTAGTCGCCTCTTTTAGAAGTTCGAGAGCGTTTAATCACTGTTTGGGAAACCTAATGGTATTCTTGGCAACTTGTCCGTCTACTTCTGAGTTGCCAATTGGGGAGAGGAAACACTATGCAATTTAATAAATGGGCAGCTAAGACTACTCCAGAAGAAATTGGAGGCAGCTTTGAAGCAGATCATGGAGCGGTAGGCTCTGCTCCATCAGACCCTTCAACTGAGGCAGATGAGCTAGGACTGTATGAAACGGTGCCAACGGTACCCCGTCGGCACAGTCTCCGCTATCTAGCCGAGCGATTAAAACTGAGACAACTGGCAGAAGAACGGCTGATTCGTCTGGCAGATGAGTTGTTGAAACTAGCCACTGAGGTTCGTTACCATGACCCCTTGATGGCAGAAGTACTCGACGAAGCTTGGATATCGACAGATACGGCACTTTCCCTCTTGGAAGACGAGTAGGGCGATCGCACCCTACACTAGAATTGCTGGGAACTGTTCATGGGGCTAACGTTGCTGATTACGCAGCGTCATCAAGGCTTTAGTTGCATGCCTCTGACAGAAATCCTGCACTTGCTGTTTTAACCCCATTTGCACCATGAACAATCCTGAAATCAAAGGGATCGCACGGGAGTTGGCACTCCATGCTTGGATTCTTGGGTTTTGCGTTGCCCTGTTGTGGAGCATTGAGTTAGTGGACTACGCCCTGGGAGGATGGCTCAATCAGTTTGGCATCCTGCCTCGATCGACAATTGGGCTACGGGGTATTGTGTTTGCACCGTTGCTACATGGTAATTTCGCCCATTTGCTCTCCAATACGATTCCCTTTGTCGTGTTGGGGTGGCTAATTATGGTGCGCCAGGTCAGTGATTTTTTTGTGGTCACGGCGATCGCGGCTTTCATCAGTGGCTTGGGAACCTGGCTATTTGGTGCACCGGCAATTCATCTGGGTGCCAGTGGTGTGATTTTTGGGTATTTGGGGTTTCTATTGCTGCGGGGCTATTTTGAGCGCAGTTTTGTCTCAATGATGTTTTCCGTGCTGGTGGCGATCCTCTATGGCGGGTTGGTGTGGGGAGTTTTACCCAGCCAACCGGGTATTTCTTGGGAAGCCCACTTGTTTGGGTTTGTCGGTGGCGGCGTGGCGGCATGGGTGTTGGCAAGGATGAAGAGGGAGGGATGAAGAGGGAGAATGGGATTGAAGTGGGGAGCTAGAAAAATTTGGCAGGGGTACGGGAAAAACGCTGAATTGAGGGAGACGGTTGTAAGCTGGTCATAGGGGCGTAGAGTATCGTTTGTTCACGGTGATGCGACCTGTCTTTTGATTCAATGCTTATGATAGAGGGTGGAGAATATTACACTTCTCCTATTACAAGACGGTGTTTGTGCGTTCCTTGTTTAGTTGACCCCGATCGTGGATAATTCTTTGTCGACTGCCGACCTTGATCTAAAACAACTGTTTCCCTTTGAGTTGGATGGGTTTCAACTGAAGGCGATCGACGCGCTAAATGCAGGCAAGTCGGTTGTAGTGTGTGCGCCAACAGGTTCTGGCAAGACGTTAATTGGAGAATATGCCATCTATCGGGCGTTGGCACGACGCAAACGGGTGTTTTACACCACGCCGCTTAAGGCATTGTCAAATCAAAAGCTACGAGATTTTCGCGATCGATTCGGGGCAGATCAGGTTGGACTACTCACCGGAGATGTCTCGATCAATCGCGACGCTCCAATTGTGGTGATGACCACCGAGATTTTCCGCAATATGCTCTACGGTACTCCCATTGGGGAGGTAGGAATCTCGCTACAAGGATTGGACGTGGTGGTGCTAGACGAATGTCATTACATGAATGACATTCAGCGGGGCACGGTGTGGGAAGAGTCGATTATCTATTGCCCTCAAGGGATCCAACTGGTGGCGCTGTCTGCCACGATCGCCAATAGCGACCAACTGACGGATTGGATCAGCCAAGTCCATGGCTCAACTGAGCTAATCTACTCAGATTTTCGTCCAGTGCCCTTAGAATTTTCCTTTGGAACTACCAAGGGATTATTTCCTTTGCTCAACAGTAATCACACTGGCATCAATCCTCGACTGCGAACCAAGGGCAATCCTCGCAATAAGGAAGCTCCCAATTTAACCTACGTGGTCAATCAACTTTGGCAACGGGACATGTTGCCCGCGATCTATTTTATTTTTAGCCGCAAGGGGTGTGAGCGGGCATTGGAAGAATTGGATGGGGTCTTGGCAACCAGCAATGATTTTGACCTGTTGACCCCCTTTGAGACCGATCGCCTGCGATCGCGGGTCGATGAATTTCTGCGGCTCAATCCAGAAGCCGGACGGATTCGCCATGTAGAACCGCTATATCGAGGGATTGCCGCCCACCATGCTGGCATCCTGCCTGCTTGGAAGGGACTGATTGAGGAACTGTTCCAGCAGGGGTTGATTAAAGTCGTGTTTGCCACTGAGACCCTGGCAGCGGGCATCAACATGCCTGCTCGGACAACGGTCATTTCTAGTCTCTCCAAACGGACCGATCGGGGACATCGCCTGCTAAATGCCTCTGAATTTTTGCAAATGTCAGGGCGAGCAGGACGACGGGGCATGGATGAGCAGGGCTATGTGGTGACGCTGCAAACCCGGTTTGAAGGTGCCCGTGAAGCCGCCTATCTGGCAACATCGGGGGCTGACCCGCTGGTCAGCCAATTTACCCCCAGCTACGGTATGGTGCTGAATCTGCTCCAAACTCACACGATCCAAGAAGCCCGAAACTTGGTGGAGCGCAGTTTTGGGCAATACCTTTCGACTCTGTATCTCAAGCCTCAGCAGCAGGAGGTCGATCGACTCGAAGCCGAGTTGGAACACCACGAAGCCCAATTGGCTCACATTAGCCCCGATCTGCTTGCCAATTATGAAAAACTCAACGAGCGATTAAAAGAAGAACGCCGTCTACTAAAGCTGTTAAATCATCAGGCGCAGGACATGCGATCGCACGAGTTGGCAATGGCGTTGAGCTTTGCGATCGCGGGCACCGTACTCACCCTCAAAGGTAAGCACATTCCTCTGCCCTTGCCTCTGCCTGCCACACTGGTTCACAAGGCCCAAGGGTCAGGACAATCGCCCTACATGCTTTGCTTAGGACAGGACAATCGCTGGTATGTGGCAACCGTTGCCGATGTCGCCGGGTTATACGGCGAGTTTCCCCGAATTGTTGCGGTAGACACGCTGATTCCCCCCGCTGATCTGGTGCTCAAGCCGGGAGCCTCTCGCAAAGGAGATGAGACGACAGCAGTTGTCGCTCAGCAGATTCCTAACCTAGCGCAGGATCTCGATCGTCCCCCAGAAATTCAACAACAGCAGGAACGGGTAGCGGCGGTTGAAGCACAGATTGAAGCCCATCCAGTGCATCAGTGGGGAGCCCCTGCCAACCTGCTAAAACGTCGCAAACGGTTAGAAAAGGTGCAACAGGAACTAGCCGATCGCCGCCACAAACTCCGTGAACAATCGGAGCGTTATTGGAGCGAATTCCTCACCCTAATGGAGATTCTGCAACAGTTTGAAGGGCTGGAGGAAGTCTACGACGAGAATGACGAACTGGTCTGGAAGCCGACAGTCCTAGGGCAAATTGCCGCTGCGATCCGGGGAGACAATGAACTCTGGTTAGGAGTGGCATTGGCATCAGGGGAGCTTGACACCCTTGACCCACACCATCTCGCCACTGCCTGCGCTGCCCTTGTCACGGAGGTTTCACGTCCAGATAACTGGACACACCACACCGCCTCCCCCGAAGTAGAAGCCGCGCTGAATGGGCTGCGGGGGGTGCGGCGACAATTGATCCAACTGCAATATCGTCGTCAAGTTGCGATTCCGGTATGGCTTGAAACCGACTGGAGCGGCTTGGTCGAACGGTGGGCTCTGGGCGATGAGTGGGCGGATGTGTGCAGCAACACCAGCCTAGACGAAGGCGATGTTGTCCGAATTTTGCGCCGCACCCTCGATTTCCTTTCTCAAATTCCCCACGTACCGCACCTCCCCCTTAGTTTGAGGCAAAATGCTATCCGAGCGATTCAACTGATCGATCGCTTTCCAGTGGATGAAGGAGTGGCAAAGTAACGGTGCTGTGTTGATTCAGCTTAGTACCCCTTGGAGACATCAACGGGTGATAAACCTTAGTAGCATGGTGCCCGTGAATACACGGGTATGATTGCAATCTTCGGTCTAATAATTTAGGCTAATTCAGGCTGCGAATTTTCCCAAACAAGTTCCTGGAATATTTTTCCATCAGTGGTTTTACCACACTACCCACTGCATTGTGATGACTGAGACAAAAGCTGTTCTATCGTACTGAAGAAACGCCATAGCCCCTGTAAAGAGATAGCATTCACCGATCGGGATTCACTAAAAGGAGTCGTACGTTTGAGTCAGTTTGCCAGCGATCGACGTTCTCCCCAACGTCTTCAGTTTGATCCCCGCTCAAGCGAGCGTTCCGATAGATTCACCGCCTCTGTGCCCATCTGGTTTCGTCCCAACCTCCCGTGGATTCAACTTCTGTGTTGCACGGGAGTGCTGCTCAGCACCTCCCACGGTTGGTCAGGAATGGCTCAACCCAGCTATGCTCAAACGGCACCAGTTCCCGCCCCCACCCAACCCCACACGACTTCGAGGCTAGGGGTGGTTCGTAGTACTGAAAATCAAGCCTATTGGGATGCTATTCACCAACGTCTGCAAGCAAGTGGAGTGTCCTATCAAGTCATTGAGTGGGAACAGGTTGATCAAGCTTCCGATTTGGCTGGAGTAACGCTGCTGTTTCTACCCAATGTGGAACTAGTCACCCCAGCCCAACTGTCCGTGTTGGAGACTTGGATAGCCCAGGGAGGACGCCTCGTGGTGAGTGGACCCCTGGGCAGCCGAGCAGAGCACGATGTCCGCCGAGGATTACAAGAGTTGCTGGGGGCGTATTGGGCGTTTGAGCTACCAGAACCGATGCTGATCCAGCCCGTTCAAACCGTCACACGACCCTGGACGATGCTGGGAGAAACAGCCAGCCATGTGGCAGGTGGGGTAATGATTCCAATTCACTCTGGGCAAACGGCAGCCGTCTGGCAGACCGACCAGGACCTCACGCCCGCCCCTGCCAGTTCGATCAGCTACAGTTATTCCAGTGCAGTGATCGTAACAGCGCAAACCACCTTCTTGGGTTGGTATTGGGGTAATGCCACTGCTGCGCTTACCGAGTTTGATGTCAATTGGCTGCGTGCCGCGTTGGAGCGTCACACCGAGCTACCTGCTACCAACACAGCAGCGTTAAATCGTGCTACTCCCGCACCCGCCGCCGAGCGCGATCGCCCCACTGATTCTCCTCCTACTCGCCCCGTCTCCCTACCCTCGCCCCGTCTGGCGGCTCCCCCCCTGCAAGACCCAGCCGAACAGGTAGCACCAGCCAGCCTCCCCGTTGAGCGGACGACCCAACCCATTTCTGCGGCTGAGGCGATCGCCATGCGGCAGGAATTACAGAATTTGATTGGTCGAGTTGAGAGCGCCCTGCTGTCTGCCAACTCAATGGATAGCACGATCGGCTCCAACCCTTCCCTCAATCGTTCTGCGAATCGAGAAGTGCAGGTAATTGCCCAACCCAGTGGTTTGGAGTTGCAATCCTCGGATGGGGCAATTGTCCAAGCTCGCCGGGTATTGGCTAGTTTCCCAGAACTCGTAGCACGACGAGATTATGCCAATGCCCGCAGACAGTGGTTGCAAGCCAGACAATCCCTTTGGAATCACTTCCCCACCGATCGCCCCTTAGCGCAGCCGGAGATTCGGGCAGTGTGGCTCGATCGGGGCACTATTGTTGCGGCTCGTTCACGTCAAGGGCTTGCCCAGATTTTCGATCGACTTGCCGCGGCTGGCATCAACACCGTGTTTTTTGAAACGGTGAATGCTGGCTACCCAATTTATCCCAGCACGGTTGCCCTGCTCAAAATCCCCTAACCCGTGGTTGGGACCCGCTGGCAGAGGCGGTAGATTTGGCACACGATCGCAACATTGAGATCCACGCCTGGGTCTGGACGTTTGCAGCCGGTAACACTCGCCACAATGCCATTCTCAACCAGCCCGCCACCTATCCCGGTCCACTGATCGCAGCCCACCCCGACTGGGCAAACTACGATAACCAGGGACGGATGATTCCCCAAGGACAGACCAAGCCTTTTCTCGATCCTGCCAATCCAGCGGTACGGCGTTACCTGCTCTCCCTGTTTGAAGAGATCGTCACTCGCTACGACGTGGATGGGTTGCAGCTCGATTACATTCGCTATCCCTTTCAAGATGTGGAGGCTGGACGCACCTACGGCTATGGTTCAGCGGCACGGGCGCAGTTTTCGCAACGCACGGGGGTCGATCCGCTTACCCTCTCCCCCAGCGATCGCCAACGATGGGAACAGTGGACTGCGTTTCGTACCGAACAAATCGACTCCTTCGTGGCAGAAACCGCAGCGCTGCTAGACCAAGTCAACCCTGATCTGCTGCTTTCAACGGCGGTGTTTCCCATGCCAACTCACCAGCGGCGCCAAGAGATTCAGCAGGCGTGGGAAACGTGGGCACAGCGCGGGGATGTGGATTTGATTGTGCTAATGTCCTACGCCATGGATACCAATCAGTTTCAACGCATGACCTCGCCCTGGCTATCCAACATTAACGTGGGGTCTGCCCTGATTCTGCCGTCGATCCGCCTGCTGGAGCTATCGGAGTATGCGGCGATCGACCAACTCCAAGCCAGCCGCGATCTTTCCTCCGGTGGCTATGCCCTGTTTGCAGCAGCGGATCTACGCAGCCCCTTTGAAGGCATGCTGCAACGCACCCAAGGAACTCGATCGCCACGTCAGACCAACAACCAGCCTATCCCCTATCGCCAGCCCTTTGAAGCCGCCGCCGATCGCTTCATCGCCCTGGAACGGGAATGGAGTTTCCTGCTGACAACGGAGCAATTAGAGATTCCCACCAACCTATTACGGGAATGGAGCGACCAATCCGAAACCGTGCGAGAGGCACTAGAGGCGCTTGCCGATCGCCCCACTAGCCAACGCTTAGCCCATGCTAACCAAGTGTTGACCCAGTTTCGCCAGCGATTTGGTCGGTGGACAGCTCCCTACGCCAGCGAAAACGAATACCGGGTGCAAACCTGGAGCAATCGGCTGACCACCCTCGACCAGTTGTTAACCTACGGTGAGCAACAGGTGCTCCGGCAAGGCAACGAACGGGTGATTCGTCCTCCTGGCTCTCGACAGCAGAACTAGCTGGTGGGGGCAAGTTCCCCACGCATCTCATCTAGTTTTTGCCGCACCACTTGGATGTCCTGCCACATCAGCCACTTGGGGCTGCCTTTGTCGCGGGATTGATTGCGCAATAAATAGGCAGGATGGAAGATCGGCATGCACAGTCGATCGTCCCACTCAATCCACTGTCCCCGAATCTTGGTGATGCCCCGTTTATCTCCCGTTAGCCCACGAACCGCCGAGGCTCCCGTCAATAAAATGATTTTGGGGTCAATCAAGCGGATTTGTTCGAGTAAATAGGGACGACAGGCATCCATTTCATCGACAGCAGGGGTGCGGTTCTCCGGAGGACGACATTTAACAATGTTGCAGATGTAGACATCGGCTTCCGTCAAGCTGACGGAAGCCAAAATTTTGTCTAACAGTTGCCCCGCCTTCCCCACAAATGGAATTCCGGTTTCATCCTCGTTTTGCCCTGGACCTTCACCAACAATCATGATGGGCGCTTGCAGACTCCCCCGTCCCACCACCGCATGGGTACGAGTCGCCCCCAAGCCACAGCGGTGACAGCGGTTGCAATGGTCTACCATTGGCTCGGTAGAAGCATAGGTGCCCGGCGGAATCGGAATCTTGGCGCTTGTTGGGATCAACTCCGGGTCAAATTCTGCGGTAGACGGTGCCCCCGTTAGCTCGATCGCGTTAAATAAATCGATTTGTTCGTTACTAGCCATGAAAGGTGATGCTTAAGTGGTAAAACCGCTGCGCCCAGTTGAACAGTAAATTTTAATTTTAGTCTTTACAGAGGAGGGGATTGCAGTCTGCCTATTAGACTAACCATAGTAATTTTCTGTGGTTTGAGCCACAATTGCTGTAATACTGGAATCAAACAGTGTTGCTTGGCAAATTTTAATTTAAAAATTCGATTCTTGAAATTCATCCTCCTTCTGGAGGGAACCTCACTCACTCCTAATACTTGAATCGCTGCTCCATCCAGTTTAGGAATAGAATCTCCCGCAACAGGCAAGCATTGTGCGTGGTTAAAAACCCGTTCCACCGTCGCCGGAGGGAACCATGACCCCCATTCCCCTATTTCGCGATCGCCAAGAGGCTGGACAACAGCTTGCCCAAGCCGTTGTGGCGGAAATGGCAACCCTTAATCAAAGCGAGTTGACAGCACCCCCCATTGTCTACGCCCTGCCCAAGGGCGGCTTGCCCGTTGCCCTCCCCCTATCTCAGTTGTTAAATTGCCCGTTGGATGTAATTGTGGCAAAGAAGGTGACTCGTCCTGACAATCCAGAACTCGCGATCGGGGCAGTCACCGCAGATGGACATATCATTCGATCGCGCCAAGCCTGCTTTACCCGATACAACAGCAGCAGTTGGCGATCAGCGTTAGAAATTGCCCACGATAAAGCGACGAGCCAATATGCTGAGTTTGCCCCCTACTGTCCCAAGGTCGATCCAAACGGGGCAATCGCCCTGCTAGTGGATGATGGCATTGCCACTGGCATGACGATGGCAGTGGCGGCGCGGGCACTGCAAGCTAAGCTGCCAGCAGTTGTCTTGATTTGTGCCCCTGTTGCCCCTCAGCGGTTGGTGCGGGTGTTGCGCCATTGGTGCGATCGGATTGTGATTTGG
>JAAUSV010000147.1 GCA_012032525.1 Leptolyngbyaceae cyanobacterium SL_7_1 | reverse complement strand
TTCTCCCGGACGGGGTGACCGCGTGGTCACCGAGACGGAGAGATACAACTCTGGATGGCGCTGATACAGCGATCGCAGCAGTGTGCCTTTGCCAACTCCGCTTGGTCCTGTCAAGACAATCAACCTACCCGTGCCCATGTGTTTTTGTTTGTGATTTGGTTAAGGAACTTTATTCTATATCTCGCTGAATCCAATCATTCTGGAATTTTTGAGAACAAATCTGAACGATCCCAAGGCAGCTAGTTGGTTTCTCCCAATTTAGCAGTCCTGGAGCGGTTTGAATCGATACAGGTGTTCGCCATGGAGGAATTGGCGATTAGCCCTTCGCGATCGGTGGAGGAGTTAGTGGCTGGTAGCCGCGTTGACCAAGGTGAGCAGGGGTCCCGTTTGTTCCTGTCCGTTGGTGGCAAGATCGCTGTGGCACAGGTAAACCCGATCGCTGACTCGCCCCAGCAGATCGCGCACCTGTCGCTGCAATCGGTGCTGATCGGCATCGAGGGTATCGCTAGCCGTCCACGATCGCCCTGACCAATCGCTCACCATCAGCGGTGCCCCAAACAAGGCTCCGCCACCAGTGAGCCATAACGAAGAACCCGCATCTAGCCAAAATTGCCAGTGGTGGGCACGGCGGTGCGATCGATACTGAAAAATTGTGGCAAGGGTAACGGCTTGGCGATCGGAACCGAGGGGACGAACGGGGTAAGGGTCGGCGTAATCGTGCCACTGCGCAGCAGTTGGATAAACTGAGCCACGGTGGTGGTGGGCAGGTCGGGGGAGATTCCCAGGGGCGATCGCCGCTGACCGCTTTGCTTTAGTCGCGCATCGACTTCCCAGTAGTGCTGGGCAGTTTCCATCAGCTCCCGCAGGGCGGCTAGCTGGTCATAGGGCAAATGGCTCCCCCCAAACAGAAACCGTTGAATTGCCCGATCGAGTAGGGCAACGGGGGTGGGGATCAATCGCTGCTGTTGTTGCTGCTGTTGGGTTTCAATCCACTGGACGATTTCGTCGTAGAGATAGGTGGCTTGGTGTCCCAACCGATCCCAGCGGGGAAACTGGGTGGCAGGTAGCAACTGGGACGATCGCGATCGGGCACAAAGCAATGATCGATCAGCAATCCTGCCCGGACTGGATCGATCCGCGCCAATGACAGATTGGGGGTGGATTGGGCGATCGCCGGAGGCTGGCTAAACACCACCAGCAACTCGGCAACCGCATCCCGCTCCAGAAACTCTCCACAACCGGGATAGACCAATGCCAACAAGGTCAACAGCGCCCGGATCATCGGGGCACTAGCCAGCGGTTGTTGATCATTCAGTGATTCCACTGCGATCCCGCGGTTGGTGAGGATTTCCCGTAGGGTGTAGCGGGCGATCGCATCTACCCCCGCGCCAATCACTGCCACCTCTTGGGGGCGCACCTGTCCGGCGTGTACCGCCGCAATGATCACCTCCGCTGTTTGCCGGAGCAACTGTGCCCGCGAGGCGGTCTGAATCACCTGGATGGAATTGGGCAATTCTGGCAACCACACTGGCTGCTGAATCCAACTCAACACCGGGTCGCCCCACTCGGCTCCCAAGGCGGCGGTGGGGGGGATCTAGGGCTTCCACCCGACAGCAGTCCGCTAACTGTGCCAATTGGGTGGGGTCTGCTCCTAGTCCCGATCGCACCGATCCGTGGGGATTGTAGGTAAACGCCGCTTTTGCTCCACCCTCCAGCAGTTGGGTAAAGAGTGAGTGAGCGATCGCCGGATACTCGTCCACATCATCTGCCAACACTGCCCAATAGCGCCGATGCAAGTGGGCTTGATAAATCGGATCGGTGAGCAGATGCCGCCAGTACAACTCGGTGATGATCCCATAGGTCAGCAACCCCCGCTGTAGGCACCACTCACGCCAGCGCAGGATCACCCGCCCCATACACTCCCACAGGGCAGGAGACCCCGGTTGTCCGGCAAACCCGTCTGCCAGGATGGCAGGAATGTCTTCTGCTGGGATGCCTGCAAAGGCAGCGAGTTGAAGCAGATCCAGCGATCGCCGCACCATGAAATAATCAGAAACCCCCGCTTGGGCAAGTTCCTCCGCCTCTAGCTCAGGACCCCACAGTTGGGTGGCAAGCTGTTGCTCGGTTTCAGGACGGAGGCGCAAGGGGAATTGCACGCGCAGGTCTAATTTTTGTGCTATCAAAGGAAAAAACAGAGTCACCTCTGTTTGGAAAAACCCCAGGGGAGTGGTGGAATGGAAGGATTGCCGACCTTTGATAATGGCATCGAGCCGTTCGACCAACTCTAGTCGGTTATCTCCGTTAGCGGCAAATACGAGGGCAGTGGTTGAGGGAGAACCCACAACTGCATCTGTGATCCAGCGATCGAGCTGTTCAATCAACCGGGTGGTTTTGCCGCTGCGCGTGGTTCCCACAATCCAAATAGAGTCTGTAGACACGAGTGACCTGGAAATGAATTTGATATGATCCTATGTACTTTGCATGACGTTGCAAAGTGCTACAGGCTTAGCCTGTCCGATCAGGATAGTTAGATTTTCATCCTACCGAATTTGTTGAATATTGTTAGGCTAAATTCGTCGATCGCTGTTCTATCTTTAATTCCCCTCTATTTCCTTAAGGAGCAAAAGGCTCTCCGCCATGTCATCTTCACCTAACTCCAGGAACAACCTATTTAACACACTAAAAGGATATGCTCAGGCGGCTAACGACTGGTTTTTAAGAACACCCAATCGGGCTTTGGATGACGCCTATGAAGCCGCATTAATGATTCGATCGATCGAAGAAACCCACTTTGGTGGAAATAGAATCGCTCCCAACTATGGCACCTACAGTAAAAGTGTTGAAAGCTATTTTCAATCCGAATTAAACAAATACTTAACCACGATTAAAATTCGGCTAGCCGAATTCAAAACCAGCAAATCGATTCTGCAACTTTCCAATCGTTCTGTGGCGATCGATCGCCCCATCACCGAAATTGATCTGAGCCAAGACTCCCAACCCAACACGATTAGCATTACCAATCGCTCATCGTTAATTTTGAGAAAATTAAAGGTGATCGATGAAGTCCTGATCCGCTATGGAGTAGTCAAGCTCCCTCCTTCGCTGGCGGTAGCATCTGAATCGGGTCAGTTAAATCAAAATGGCACTTCGATCAATTCAATTAAAATTCAATCTCCTAAGATTCAATCTCCATCAACTGGCGTAAAGCCAACCACCACTGACAGTGTTAAAGCGGCATTGCAAGCTGGAAAAGTCAGTCCTAGAGCGGATGACATTGAATCGATCGTAGACAAAACGGGAGTACTACCCCGATCGATTTTGCGCACCGTCGATCGGATCAAGCGAGAGTTTGATCCGGATGCAGAAGACGAAGTGGTTGAGAGCTTTCGCAGTTCGAGGGCACGAACCATTATTTCTTTGCGCCTAATTTTGTTGTTGTTAGTGGTGCCGTTGATCACTCAACAACTGGTGAAGATTACACTGGTTGGACCGCTCGTCGATCGCATCAGAGATGACAAACAATCCCAGATATTTCTTAATCCTGAAATGGAAGAAGAAGCATTGATGAGGCTTGGTCAATTTCAAGAAAGATTGGAGTTTCGCCAACTAATTGGTTATGACAACCCCCTCACTACAGAGGAAAAAGAAGCCCAGTTAGCAGCGGAAGCCCAACGTATTGCCGCAGAGTTTCATCAACGCAGTAATGATTCGGTAAAAAATGTGTTTGCCGACATTTTCTCCGTTGCCGCTTTTGTGATCTTGTTTCGCTTTAGTAAACGCGAAATTGCTGTTCTAAAGTCATTTATCGATGAGCTGGTCTATGGATTAAGCGATAGCGCTAAAGCCTTTATTATTATTCTTTTAACTGATATTTTTGTTGGGTTCCATTCGCCCCACGGCTGGGAGGTGCTGTTGGAGGGAGTTTCGCGGCACTTGGGATTGCCCGCCAATCGAGATTTTATCTTTTTGTTTATTGCCACGTTTCCAGTGATTCTCGATACGATTTTCAAATATTGGATCTTCCGTTACCTCAATCGCATCTCTCCATCCGCTGTTGCCACCTATCGCAACATGAACGAATAACTCGTTAGGCAATTGGGGAGGTAGTTTCCAAAATCCTCCCTCTGTCTAATTAACGATCAACCAACGATCAATCAACGAGCATGGAGGGACTCGAACCCCCGACCCTCAGAACCGGAATCTGATGCTCTATCCACTGAGCTACATGCCCCCACCCACGGTGAAGTCTATCTCATCCTAGCACCTCTTCTTGTCGTCTTGAGAAACTACCCATGTCTTACCAGCTTTTGTTTATTTGCCTTGGCAATATCTGTCGATCGCCCTCGGCAGAAAACATCATGAATCACCTAATCGCCCAACGGCAGCTTTCTGAGCAAATCACCTGCGACTCTGCGGGAACCGCCAGTTATCACGTCGGCAGTCCGCCCGATCGCCGCATGGCATTTGCCGCCAGCCAGCGGGGCATCACCCTCAAAGGTCAAGCGCGGCAATTTCGACCCAGCGACTTTGAAAGCTTTGATCTGATCCTGGCGATGGACAAGGAAAACTACGCCAACATTGTGGCGCTTGACCCGGAAGGGCGCTACCGACACAAGGTGCGGCTGATGTGTGAGTTTTGTCGCCACCACCCGGACCAAGAAGTTCCTGACCCCTACTACGGCGGCGAGGAGGGGTTTAATGATGTGATTGATCTATTGCTGGATGCCTGTGAGGGTTTGCTAGACAACCTCGTACAAACGCAAGTAGCACGGTAAACTTGATACGACAACCGCACCGGAGAGAGCAAGATGGCGATCGGATTGGCATCGAGTGTGCTCATATTAGTCATCGCCTACCTGCTAGGCGCAACCCCCACGGGCTACTGGACGGGGCGTGTGCTCAAGGGGATTGATATTCGAGAACACGGCTCTAAATCGATCGGTGCCACCAATGTGTTGCGCACCCTGGGGAAAGCTCCGGCGTTGTTTGTGCTGACGATCGACATTCTCAAAGGGGTGGCGGCGATTGTCCTCACCCGCTGGCTGTATACGCTGCCTACGCTACAAACGTCTCCTCCACTCCCCCTCGATCAGTGGGTTCCCTGGATGGTGACGCTGGCAGGGGTGGCGGCTCTCCTGGGACACAGCAAGTCGATCTGGATCAACTTTACGGGGGGGAAGTCGGCGGCGACGGGTTTGGGAATTCTGCTGGCAATGGCGTGGCAAGTTGGATTGGGCGTCCTGCTGACGTTTGTTGTCCTGTTGGCGCTGTTTCGGATTGTCTCCTTGGGGTCGATCGCGGCGGCGATCGCCGCTCCGGTGCTGATGGTCGTCTTCCAGCAGCCCCTCCCCTACACCTTGACCGCGCTGCTGGGCGGATTGTATGTCATCTGGCTACATCGCGCCAACATTCAGCGCTTGCTGGCGGGCACAGAACCCCAAATCGGACAGAAACACCGCGAACCCAACCAAACCACCTGAGCGAATTTAGAGGAACGTTTGAGAATTCAGAATTTAACCGACTACCCCTATGCCTCCGGTCGCCGAGTAGTCATGGGGCGGCGCTGTGCCCTTGCCACCAGCCAACCCCTCGCCACCCTGGCGGGGATGGAGATGATCTGGGCGGGGGGCAATGCGGTGGATGCGGCGGTGGCAATGGCGATCGCCCTGACCGTGGTAGAACCCACCTCCAATGGCATTGGTGGCGATACCTTCGCGCTGGTGTGGGATGGGCAACTGTCGGCGTTGAATGGATCGGGTAAAAGCCCACAGGCGTTGGATTTAAGGGCATTGGATGGATTAACAGTGGTGCCCTCCCACGGCTGGTCTACGGTGACGGTGCCGGGGGCGGTGTCGGCATGGCGATCGCTCTGGCAACGCTGGGGAAAGTTGCCGTTTGAGCACTTATTTGCCCCTGCAATTCGCTATGCCACTGAGGGATTTCCGGTTTCCCCAGAGACGGCGCGGGCGTGGCAACGGGCAGCCGCGGTGTATCGATCGCTCGTCGGAGCAGAATTTGCCCATTTTCAGCCTGTGTTTTCCCCACGATCGCGCCCCCCAAGCGGGAGAGATCTGGGGTAGCCCTGCCCATGCTCAGACGTTGCAGGCGATCGCCGCATCGGGTGGAGACAGTTTTTACCACGGCGAACTGGCAGAACGGATGGCAAATTTTGCGGCTGACACCGGTGGGCATCTAAGTTTGGCAGATCTGCAAGCCCATGAAGCCAACTGGGTGGAACCCATCTGCACGACCTACCGCGATGTCACCGTTTGGCAGGTTCCACCCAACACGCAGGGGATCGCGACTCTAATGGCATTGAATATCCTGGAGGGATTTGAGTTAGCCCGCTATCCGCGTGATTCCGTCGAAGGTTTCCATTGGCAGATCGAGGCGATGAAGCTGGCGTTTGCCGATGTTTATCAGGCGGTGGCTGATCCAGCCCACATGACCCGATCGACCACTGAGTTATTGGATAAAACCTATGCCGCTACCCGCAAGCAACGGATTGGCGATCGGGCAATTCCCCTGGCAAAACCCGGTCTACCCAAGGGGGCACGGTGTATTTAGCGGCGGCGGATACTGAGCTGATGGTGTCGTTGATCCAATCCAACTACGAAGGCTTTGGCAGCGGCATCGTGGTTCCTGGCACAGGCATCGCCCTGCACAATCGGGGTAACGGATTTAGCTTGGAACCGGGACACCCTAACCATATCGCCCCCAACAAACGCCCGTTTCACACGATTATTCCGGCATTTCTCACCCAGGGCGATCGCCCATTAGGAGCCTTTGGTGTCATGGGGGCACCGATGCAACCCCAGGGACAGGTGCAAGTGGTGGTGAATTTGGTGGACTATGGGATGAATCCGCAGGCAGCACTGGATGCTCCCCGCTGGCGATTTGTGGCAGAAAATCGGGTGTTGTTGGAACAGACGGTGCCGCGATCGATCGCCATGCGACTGAGCGATCGGGGACACACCGTGCAAGTCAGCGCAGAGGTAGAACGGTTTGGCAAAGGACAGTTGGTGTTGCAGCAAGATGGTGTCTTGATTGCTGCTTCCGAACCTAGAGCCGATGGCATTGCTCTAGCGCAGTAAGCGGTGGGTTGGAGCGATCGCGACCTCGATCCGCCATCAATCAGCCATTAGTCATTAGCAATTGATAATTGGCGTGGTGTACAGTAAACCTTGTGATTGATTGCTGAGCATTAATCGCGAATGACTTGCTTGCTCCCTTCCCTGTCTTTTTCTACAAATTCTGGTAAGATAACGCGGAAACAATCCCCTTTCAAGTTACTCAACATTGCTCAGCAATTGTTTCAACTCAATCCATCACAAAGAGCCTCAAAAAATATGACGGTTGTCGAGCAAACAGGTTGGATTACTCAAGCTGAGTACGCCAAAAAAATACGTCCATTGCTACCACGCGAAGCATTTTTACCAGACTCCAGCAAAGTTTTACCAATGCTAATTAACTTTGCTATTTTGCTTCTAGGGTGGGGGATTGCCAGCTACCTCGACCAGTGGAATTGGTATTTGCTGTGGCTTTACTTACCCTTCGCTGTGGTGATGGGAAATAGTATTGTTTTTCTATCCTTTGCAACCCATGAATTGTTACACAATAGTGTAATTAGAAATCCATTTCTCCGGCAGTGTATGGGGTTGTTTGGGTTTGCCATGTTGTGGATGCCGCCCGCTCTCTGGAAGGCATTACACAACTATGAACACCACAACAAAACGAATTCCCTTCACGATCCCGATCGCAATTATCTCTACAACCAACCCGACAGTTGGGCAAAGTGGTTGCAAAACTTTGTTGTGCCGTCAGAAAAAGTTCATCTCCTCTGGTTTGTCGTCAGTATGAGCCACACCTGGGGAATTTATGTGTTGCGTAATTTGACCTCCATCCTGTTATTCAACACAGGCTCGACCCACTATCCACCCGCTTCCTTCAAAGTCAGTTCTAAGGAGCGATGGGCGATCGCTCTAGAATGGCTAATCGTTGCCAGCCTTCATTTCAGCATTGTGGCATTTCTGGGGTTTCATCCCATCAAGGTGCTGCTGGGTTATTTTTTACCGATTTGGATTGGGCACTGCGGCATTATCTTTTACATTTTTACCAACCACATGCTGTGCCAAATGACCGAGGTAAATGACCCGCTGATTAACAGTGTGTCGTTGCGAGTGCCCCAGTGGATTGATCGGCTCCATCTCAATTTCTCCTATCACACGGAGCACCATATTTTTCCAGGAATGAACTCAGATTATTACCCGCTGGTGCAAACGTTGTTGAAAGCCCACTATGGCGATCGTCTCAATCTATTGGGCGCTGGAGAAGCCTGGCAATTAATGTTGCAAACCCCTCGATATTATAAAGATGCCACCACCTTTACCGATCGCTTGGGAAGAAAATCGGTGGTTTGCCCCCTTTCTCAAGTCAGTACCCATTAGGCGCATTACTCAGGGGTAGTCCTAACCCTGTAAGGATTTTTGGTGGGGCGGGCGCAGCCGCCCCACAAAATCCTTACTTGAATCCCACTATCTACTCAGGTTACTCAGGAGATCAATTGATGGACGTTAAGGCAGCCGTAGCCCACCGAGCCGGGGGAGCCGCTTAGCATCGAAACCATTCAACTGGAAGCTCCCCAAGCTGGGGAAGTTCTGGTGGAAATCAAAGCCACGGGCATCTGCCACACCGATGCCTACACGCTGTCGGGCAAAGACCCGGAAGGACTTTTTCCTGCGATCTTGGGACATGAGGGGGCGGGGATTGTGGTGGAAGTCGGGGCAGGTGTTACCAGCGTCAAACCGGGGGATCACGTTATTCCCCTTTACACCCCAGAATGTCGCCAGTGCAAATTTTGCCTCAGCCAAAAACCAACCTCTGCCAAGCGATTCGCAGCACCCAAGGAAAAGGACTAATGCCCAATGGGACAAGTCGCTTTTCGTTAGATGGCATGCCGCTATACCACTACATGGGCACGTCCACCTTTGCCAACTACACGGTGTTGCCCGAAATTGCGGTCGCCAAAATTCGGGAAGACGCCCCCTTTGACAAAGTTTGCTACATCGGTTGTGGCGTCACCACGGGAATTGGAGCCGTGATCTTCACCGCCAAAGTCGAGCCGGGCGCAACCGTGGTGGTGTTTGGGCTGGGAGGCATCGGGCTGAATGTGATTCAGGGTTGCCGCTTGGTGGGAGCAGACAAAATCATTGGCGTGGATTTGAATTCTAGTAAACGGGCGATCGCCGAAAAATTTGGCATGACTGATTTTGTCAACCCCAAGGAGATTGACGGCGATCTGGTCGCCCATCTGGTGGAATTGACCGGGGGCGGAGCCGATTACTCGTTTGAGTGTATTGGCAATGTCAAGGTGATGCGGCAGGCGCTGGAGTGTTGCCACAAAGGCTGGGGCGTTTGCACGATCATTGGGGTGGCTGCCGCCGGAGAGGAAATTAGCACCCGACCCTTCCAACTAGTCACGGGTCGGGTGTGGCAGGGCAGTGCCTTTGGAGGAGCCAGGGGACGCACCGATGTGCCTAAAATCGTCGATTGGTATATGGAAAACAAGATCAACATTGATGATTTGATTACCCACACAATGCCGTTAGATCAGATCAACGATGCCTTTGATCTGATGCACCAGGGCGAATCGATTCGCAGCGTTGTTCTCTTCGATTAACCGATTCTCATGTAGGAACTATGTCCCATCCGCCAAGGTTGCTCAATCAACACGCTTGTTTTGGGGGCACAGTTGAGTTTTATCAACATGCCTCCGAAACCTGTCAGTGCGACATGCGCTTCGCCGTCTACAGCCCACCGCAAGCGAAGCTCCAGCCTGTTCCCGTGCTCTATTACCTCGCAGGACTCACCTGTACTGAGGAAACCTTTATGATCAAAGCGGGGGCACAACGCTACGCCGCCGAACAGGGGTTGATGCTAGTGTCTCTTGATACCAGTCCTCGCGGGGCAGGGGTGCCCGATGACGAGGCAGGGGCGTGGGATTTTGGCTTAGGGGCAGGGTTCTACGTGAATGCCACGGCATCTCCGTGGGCACAACATTACCATCTATACGACTATGTGGTGGAAGAATTGCCCGCATTGGTGGCGGCACATTTTCCGGTTCAACCGATCGATCGGGCATTTTTGGGCACTCAATGGGGGGACATGGGGCGCTAGTGTGTGGGTTGCGCAATCCAGACCGCTATCGATCGCTGTCTGCTTTTGCCCCGATCGCCGCTCCCATGCACTGTCCGTGGGGGCAAAAAGCGTTTTCCAACTACCTTGGAGCCGATCAGGAACGCTTGGAAAGCATACGATGCCAGTGAATTGGTGAAGAGTTATGCGAGGGCGATCGCCCCATTTTGACTCGACCAAGGAACCGCCGATCAGTTTCTCACCCAACAGCAGTTGTTACCAGAACACTTTAAAGCAGCTTGTGAACAGGCAGGGCAGCCCTTAACCCTGCGAATGCAGGAGGGCTACGACCACGGCTACTACTTCATTGCCACCTTTATGGGCGATCACATTCGTCACCATGCGGCTGCGCTTTGCAGTTAAACTACCGTCGGTAGTGGTATTTAAGTAAGGATTTTTTGTGGGGCGGGCTGCGCCCGCCCCACAAAAAATCCTTACGGGTTTGGGATTAACCTAGCGTCAAATAAATTTGCAAATTATTGCACTAGACAGAGGTTAGCTGCAAACTACTAAGGTTCAATGAAACCTGAAGTTAATTTGCAACTTGGCGACTTGAATAGTCTAATAGTCGGAACTTTATGTAGTCAGAACTTTATGAAAAACACCGTGTTGATCACCACATTTTCGTTGACCCTCATGGCAGCGTTGGCAGGGTCATTTGTTGCTCAAGCTCTCCCAGTCTCACCTGCCCCAATCGCTCAACAAGCAGACGCGCCCCAAATCGATGATTTCAGTGTCGTCCCCGTTGATGCCCTTGCCCCTGGAACGGAATTGGTGTTTACCCTACAGGGAACGCCCGGAGCCAGAGCCACATTGACCTTGGGCAATATTGCTACCAATCTACCCATGCGGGAAGTTCGATCGTAC
>JAAUSV010000146.1 GCA_012032525.1 Leptolyngbyaceae cyanobacterium SL_7_1 | reverse complement strand
GGTAGCGGAAAAATCCTGGCGCTAGGGCAATCGAGGCGTGATTAGCCAATCGCTGTGAGTCAATTACTGGGACAGACAAAATGGTATATACATTTATATCTAAAACCAGTAAATGTAATGAATCCAACGCCAACAACCAAACGGGTATTTATTTGTGGCTCTGCCTTGCGGGGACAGCCCGATCATGGCAACTTAGGGGATGCTAAATTTTTGCGATCGGCAAATACCCGCTCTCTTTACCGTCTTCACGCTGCCGAAAATGGTTGGCATCCGGCGATCTACAAGGTGGCTGAGGGGGGTGTGTCGATTCCAGGGGAAGTATACGAGCTGACGCTGGAGCAGTTTGAGCATTTGGCAGCAACGGAGCCACCCCACATGTATCCGGCAGACATCGTTCTGGAGGACGGAGAAATCTTGACAGCATTTCTCTACCCCCGTGAGCTAGTGGAGCAATATCGTTGGCTGGATATTTCTGATTACGGGGGCTGGGCAGCTTATAAAGCCGCCGCAGTGACGGAGGATGTGACAACCTAGACCAAATCGGGTGTAGGGTTTTCCAACCGATTGAGGGAGATCGTGGCGGCTGCCGCTACGTGGGGGTGGCTATCTTTTTCCATATATTTCAGAGCAGAGAGGCTTTTGGGTGTGGGTAGGCTGCCCAGGGCTTCTGCTAGTCGTTGCCGCACTAGCCAGTCAGAGGATTGGGCAAACCGCAGAATATCATCCACTGCATCGAGGGCTTTGATTTCTCCAAGGGCAGCGATCGCCGCTTGGTGTAGCACCACTTCCTCACTATCCAGCGCTTGGATCAACGCATCCCGTGCCCGTGCATCTTTGAGATTTCCTAGGGCAACCGCTGCACTAAAACGTACCAACCAATCGGTGTCTTCGTAAAAAGCTCGCATCAAGGGTTCTAGGGCGCGGATGTCTTGTAGATAGCCCAGTGCTCCTGCGGCATCGGCACGGATACCATAATCGGGGTCGGTTTCCAACAAACGCGCCAGGATGGGATAGCACTCTTCCGTCGGTTTGATCCCCAAGGCAAATACTGCCATTGACCGAATTTGTAGATTTTCGTCGTCTAATACTTTTTTGATTAGGGGAACTGCCTCCTCAGCCGAAACGCTGCGCAACGATGCTAGCGCAATCATCCGATCTTTAGAATTTTCACTTTCAAGCTGGGCTGTAATTTCCTGCAAGTTCACCGGGTTCATTGGAATACCTGTTTACATAACTTTACCTATAGTTTCATTATAGCGACCGAGATTATTCCTTGACGGCTTGGCTTAACCCAACCCCATTAGCAGATCATTACCTAAATACCAGTACCCACACGTAAATCTACCCACACTATTGAGGCAGGATGGCTGGAGTTGGGAAATATTTCGGATCTAACCAGGGTCAAGAATGGCAAAGATGGGGCTGTAGGAAATGTGTTGTCATTCGTCATCTGCCAATTTTATGCAAGCTATCCTAGTCCTCCTGTTTCTCGTGCTTTTAAGTTTCTCAAATTCTGCGTCTGATAGAGGGCACATGGATTCCCCCCAACTACAAGCCAAAAACCCACCCTGCGAGTCTACGGGGTGCTATTAACCAGGGTGAAGTAAAGTCCCTTACAATATCCTATCCCCGCCAATGCCCGACTACTTCAGTAGTTGGGCATTTGTATTCTCTTTAAAAAACAGTGTGGCTAGACCGACTAGTGGGGTCGCAACTGGGCTTGAACTTGGGCAAGTAAATCGTTGAATCTGAATGGCTTGACCACATAGCCATCGATGTCAAATCGATCGCGATTGACCCGCTCGCTTCCCTCATCGCGTGCAGTCACAATAATAATCACAGGCGGCTTTTGCTGGCGACTTTGCAGCTCCTCTAAAACCTTCCAGCCGTCCTTGATGGGCAGCCCCAGATCGAGCAAAAGCAGATCGATCGAATGGGCAAGAACCAGCTCAACTGCTTTGGCACCATCCTGGGCAATCAAGGTGCTGTAACCGTGCTTTCTCAAACCCTTTTCGATAAAGGCAGCAATCCGCGGTTCATCCTCAGCGATTAAAATTTGACACATTAGGCGTTACAACCGCACCTAAGGCGTTGAGCTAATAAATTGGCAAATTTCAAACTAGAAAAACTGTTTAAGCTCTTAAAGAGTGCTGGCAACAAAGCGTTCCCTTTTATACGACTTGCAAGTCAAGCTTCACTAAGCATCCTTCTGTAATATGAAGCGTAAATGAATTATTCATGAGAAAACTTTCATCAAGGGTTTCCTCACTGGCTCGCTGAGGAATTGAGCCGATATCCCATGCCCCGGACTGTCTCAATCAAAGTGCCTCCTAGCTTTTTGCGGAGGTAGCCGACATACACATCGACAATATTGGAGCCGGGGTCATAGTCATATCCCCACACATGATCGAGGAGCTGTTGCCGACTCAACACCTGATCCGGGTGTCGCAAAAAGATTTCTGCCAAGGTAAACTCGCGGGCGGACAACTCCACCACCCGATCGCCCACTTGCACGCGCCGCGTCCGCAGGTCCATCAAAATATTGTTGAAGGACAGGGTGAGATCGGAATAGGCGGTAGACGCCACTGCATTGCGCAATCGCGCCCGGACTCGCGCCAACAATTCCTCAAATCGAAAGGGCTTGGTGATGTAGTCATCTGCTCCTTGCTCTAGCCCAAGCACTTTGTCGGTGATGTCATCACGGGCAGTCAACAAAATGATTGGAATGGGCATCCCTTGCCCCCGTAGTTCTCGCAGCACAGTTAAGCCGTCTTTGTCGGGTAAGCCGAGATCAAGGATGATCAAATCAAAGTCATTGTCGAGGGCGATCGAGACGGCTGTTTTTCCACTTGTCACGACAGTGGTTACAAAACCGCTAGATTGTAGCCCCTTCTCCAAAAAAGCGGTGATGCGTGGCTCATCTTCCACAATCATGATGCGGTTCATAGAGAGTCCTGCTCCTTTAGCGGTTCCAGTGGCAAAACAAGGGTAAATGTTGATCCGCTCCCCGGTTGACTGACTAGCTCAATCTGTCCTCCGTGGGCTTCGACGATCGCTCGAACGATCGCCAACCCCAGCCCCGATCCATCTGATCGTCGATAGCTATTAGCAGCGCGGGCAAACCGTTCAAAGATTCGCTGTTGATCGTCTAGATCAATCCCTTCTCCCGCATCTCGTACCCAAAATTGCACAGCGTGTGAGGTGACAATAGAACCGATTGTGATTAAATCATGGGGTTGGGTGTGTTGGGTGGCGTTCTGTGCCAGATTGATAAGTGCCCCTGTCAACCGCTGGCGATCGCCCACCATTTTCCCTGACCCCCGAATGCTGAGCTGCCACTGGCGATCGGCTAGGGCTTGAGCTTTGGCAAACACCTCTTCTGTGAAGGAGCGCACATCGATCGTTTCTAAGTGTAGGAAATCAGGTCGTTCGGATTTGACCAGCAGGATCAGCTCATTGACTAGACGACCCATGCGATCGAGTTCGTCTAGCACCAGCTCCAGGGTCTCTCGTTGCTCTTGAGGATCGTCCCCTAACAGCTCCAAGTGTCCTCGAATAATCGTGATCGGGGTGCGCAGTTCGTGTCCTGCATCGTTGATGAAATTGCGTTGGCTCGTAAAGGCGGTTTGTAATTGCTGCATCATGGCATTGAAGGTGGTTGCCATCTCCACTAGCTCTCCAGAGCCGCTGACCGACACCCGTTGGGAAAGATCGCCAGAGGTGGCGATCGATTGGGTAGCTGCTGCCAACCGTTGCACGGGCACTAAAAGCTGACCCGTTGTCAACCAAGCCAAGACAAACGAAACAGACACCACGCCCAACGCCACTTTGATGAAGATAATCACCCCTGCAAAGGCTTCTTCTCGTTCTCCAGCCGTGGTGTGGGCGGTGATAAATACCCCCTGGATGCTTCCTTCAAAGACCAGGGGTTGGACAAGGTAAAGCACTTTTCCCAAGTCTGGATCGTCGGTGGGTTGGCTACCCATGGTTGCGGTCTCCAACCTTAGCCAGCGATCGGTCAAATCCGTACCCGGTTGCAACACGTTAGGAATCACTTGGGGATTTGAGCGATAAAGTTCACCCTCCAAAAAAATCAGCAAAAAGTTGTCATCCTCTGGACGCTGGGAGTTGAAAAATTCGTCAATGTACTGTTTGAAGTCCTCAATGGATTGGTTGGGACGCTGCTCCCAATCGCGATAGGCAGTTCTAAACCGCTCCATTTCCTCTGCTAAGTCAGCGTTCACCCGATCGTCTACTTCCGCAAACAGCAGGGATAGGAACACCGGAATCGATAACCCCGTGATCAGCGTCATCAGCAGAATATAAAGCAGCAGGATGCGGGTTCGTGCTTCTCCTAGCAGCGTTTTCCACCACGGGCGATCGAGTGGGGTAGGTTCCTGTTGGGTTGCAGCGATGTTGATTGAATCCATCTCATGGCTCCAGAAGGATGAACGGAAGGAAGGATGAAGACGGAAAAAGCACGGAGGGGGGGGAAAGCAGGGAAAGAGCGACTAGCAGAGCAAGGTAGACAGGAAAGGAGGGGGGGATGGGAAGTTTTGTCGTCTGATCGAACTATCTTTAACTCTACACATGAAATAATCAGACCCCTCAGTGAAAAAACTTTCATGAGATGTATCTCATAACTTCTTCATTTGGACTTCACGAAAGTACAAGATTATAGTTTTATGGACAGTTCTACCGTAAGCGCTAACACGATCGAAGGATAATTTAGGGTTGGATGGAATGTAGCCACGCGGAATTTTATACCCTGTTGTCCTTCATCTGCCGGAAATAGTTTGCTGGAAAGGTTTGCAGAGAAAAGACACCAAGGATGCGGTGGTTTCGTAGCCGTCCTTGGGTTGGTTGAAAGGTCGATGGCGTCTGTGCTTAGCCCGCTGAGTTGTTAGAGACGACCGACGCTGTGCTGAACGGTGATTTGACGTGGTAAGTCGTGGCATGTGGTGGCATTTGCCGAGGCGATCGTTGTCAGTATTTCTGTTTAATGGTTTCTGTTCACTTCTGTATCGGAGTTCGTTACAGATGAAATTGATGATCTATTCCCATGATGCGTTTGGATTGGGCAATATCCGCCGCATGTTGGCGATCTGCCAGCATCTACTCAAGACATTTTCCGATAGTTCAATTCTAGTAGTGTCGGGTTCGCCCGCCCTACACAGTCTCCGATTGCCAGCGGGACTTGATTACATCAAACTCCCATGTGTCAGACGGGATGAGACGGGACGCCTGACCACCTACGTGGATGACAGTGTGGAGGACGTGGTCAAGTTGCGATCGGGTTTGATTTTGGCAGCCGTCACCCACTTTAACCCAGACGTGGTGTTGGTTGATAAAAAGCCCGATGGTTTGCAGAGCGAATTGCGCGACACCCTAACCTATCTGAAAATTCATCGACCCCAGACCCAGTTAGTGTTGCTCCTGCGCGATATCCTCGATCGCCCCGAAGCCACGATTCATCAGTGGCAACGCCATCATTACTACGACTTGGTAGACGTGTTCTACACCAGATCTGGGTGGTGGGTTCGCCAACGGTGTTTGATGTGTGCAGTGAATACCAATTCCCCGCCAGGGTTGCCCAAAAAATTCGGTTTTGCGGCTACATTCAGCGGGAACCGGGGTTGAAATCAGCGG
The DNA here is from genome assembly GCA_012032525.1 of Leptolyngbyaceae cyanobacterium SL_7_1. Lineage (GTDB taxonomy): Bacteria > Cyanobacteriota > Cyanobacteriia > Elainellales > Elainellaceae > JAAUSV01. The sequence continues at coordinate 5,434 of JAAUSV010000146.1, read as the reverse complement.
CATTGGTGCGACAGGAACTGGCGATGGCAACAGATGAGCCATTGGTATTGGTGACGCTGGGAGGCGGCGGCGATGGCTATCGGTTGGCGGATGCCTATTTGCGGGGTCTCGAAGCCTTACCAGTCTCCGATCGGTGCAGGAGTTTGATTGTCTCTGGGTCAGAAATGCCGGAAAGACAGCGGTGGGAGCTGAAACAACGGGCAGTTGCCCTGCCGCACGTGACGGTCTTGGAATTTACCGACGACCTGATGAGTTATCTAAATGCGGCGACCGTGGTGGTGGCAATGGGAGGCTACAACACGATCGGCGAAATCCTCACCTTGCGCAAGCGATCGATTATTGTGCCCCGGATTGAACCAGTGGCAGAGCAATGGATTCGTGCTGATCGAATGGAAAAGCTGGGGTGGCTACGCATGATCCATCCTCACCACCTGACTCCCAGTGGGCTGATGGAGGCGGTGCAGCAGGAACTCGATCTGTCTCAAGGCTCCCAGTCGATCGCCTATCCCCCCGACATGAGGGCGCTACCTCGGATTGCCAATCATCTAACGGAGCTGCTGCAATCTCGGTCGATCGACTCCACCTATTTTCCACCCAGCCATCCTTGGAGGTTGCCGTTCGATGAAACGCTTGCTGTTTTATTGCCAACACATTTTGGGAATTGGGCATTTGATTCGCAGCACAGAAATCGTGCGAGGCATGACCGACGAATTTGAAATCTATTTTGTCAATGGCGGCGAGGAAGTAGCGGGCTTTCAGCCACCCCCCGGCGTCACAATGATCAATCTGCCTCCCCTCAAGACCGATGCGGCGTTTCGCGAGTTGGAGGTTCCCAGCGGATTTGACACGATCGACGCCGTGTTTGAGTGGCGAAAAACCGAATTGCTGAGACTGTTCGATCGGGTGCAGCCCGATGGGTTGATAGTGGAGCTGTTTCCCTTTGGACGCCGCCGATTTTCGGGAGAACTCATTCCCCTCCTGGAGCGGGCAAATGCGGCTGGCACCCAGGTGGTATGCAGCTTGCGGGATATTGTTGTCACCAAGCAAGACCAAGCCCGCCACGAAGAAAAAATTTGCAAATTGATGAATCGTCACTTTGACCTGTTGCTCATCCACGGCGATCCTCGGTTCATTCCCCTAGAGCGGAGCTTTTCGCGTGTAGGGGAGTTGACGTGTGCAGTGCACTACACAGGCTATGTGGTGCAAGCCCCAGCGACTGAGGAGCACCCCGATCCGTTGCTAGCAAAATTCCTGGAAACAAACCAACCCCTCATCGTCGCCAGTGTGGGCGGTGGTCGGTTTGGGCACGAGTTGTTGGATGCGGTGGCAGCGGCGAGTCAGATATTGGAATCGCACCTTCCCCACCAGATTGTCCTGTTTGCTGGTCCCTTTTCGCCGCCAGAGGTGTGCGATCGCCTGCAATCGATCGCCCAACAGCGCTGCAATCTTACGGTGGAGCGCTACACCCCTAACCTGGTGAATTGGCTACAACGGGCGGATCTATCCATCAGATGGCGGGCTACAACACCACCATGAATGTCTTGACTACTGGGGTGCGATCGCTGCTGTTGCCCTTCACGGGCAACGATGACCAAGAGCAAACGATCCGGTGCCAGCGGCTAGAGGAACTGGGGGTGGCGACAATGATTCGCCCTGCCGACCTAACCCCCCACGGGTTGGTGCACCGGATCGAAGCGGCGATCGAGTCCCAGCCCACCCCGATCACCTTTGACCTCTCTGGGGTGGAGACGACCGCTCGACTAGTGCGATCGCAGGTTTTCCAATCCCGTTTGTCTCGGTCAACGATCGCGGTTTAGCCGTCCCAAGGTGTCACCGTGGTTAGTTTCACGGTCGTTGATTGTCAAAGTTGGGTTTCACTCTCTTGTTCATTTACCTCAAGGAACAGCATCATGACTAGGCAGAAAGTTTGTATTACCACCCTAGAATTTCCCCCCGATGTCGGTGGAGTCGGCGAGTCGGTCTACCGGATCTCGCAGATGTTGGTGGAGCTAGGCTACGACGTTCATGTGGCAGTGTTTCACTCCAAACACCGCAAGGCATCGGGGCAATCGCCAGAGCGGGCGGGCTATCGGACAACCGAGCAAGAGGGCATTACGGTGCATCGAATTCGCTCGGCAATGCGATCGACCGAGGACGCGGCGGTACAGGACTATCTCTGTGAGGTCTACACCCAACTCAAAGCCCTCTATCAGCGTTACCAGTTCGATCTATTCCACGCCTTTTTCTTGAATGAAACCGGATTTCTGACAACGTTGTTGGGACGAGAACACAATGTGCCCGTGATCAATAGCATTCGCGGTAGCGATCTGCACAAGCATGTGTTCAACCCCAAGCAACATGCCCCGATCGCCTGGACACTGGAAAACTCCGCCTGGACCACCTTTGTCAGCCGCGATCTGCAACACCGTGCCACGGTACTGGTTCCTACAATTACCAACCGATCGAGCGCGTTTTGGAATTCGATTGTTCCCATTGACTTTTCCCAGTTACCGACGCCAGCGTTGAAGGAGCGATTGCAGGGAACGGTGATCGGATCGGTGGGACGCTTCCGCGACAAAAAGGGCATTGATGATCTGATCGAAGCCTGCGAGCTGTTGCCGCCAGAATTGGCATTCACCCTTCTGTTGGTGGGCGATTTTGCTGAAAAGGAAAAGGATTATTGGCAAGCATTTGTCAACAACAGTCGGGTTGCCGATCGGGTGGTGGTGACTGGCATGGTTCCTCGGATCGACGCCCTCTCCTATCTGTCCTACATGGATGTGTTCACCATTCCTTCTACCCACGATGGCTGCCCCAATGCTTTGTTAGAAGCCATGCTGGCAGGGCGGGCGATCGTCGGCACCAATGTGGATGCCATTGGGGAAATTTTGGCGGATGGCGTTGATTCCCTCGTGGTCAACCCCGGTTCCCCGGTGGAGTTGGCGGTGGCGATCGAGAAACTGGCGCGATCGCCCCAACGACGGCAACAACTCGGTATCGCTGCCCGTCAAAAGGTACTAACTCACCTTGCTCCTGCGGTGGAGCAAGACAACTGGCAACAGGTTTATGAACAGGTGTTGGGCAAATCCACCTACGTCTTAGGTAAGCAATTGGCGATCGCTTAGGGTGGGCTACTGGCTAATCAACTCAATCTATCGACTAAAGACAAATAGAAAAACCGGGGAGTCCCCCGGCAGGGTGGTTCCCCGGTTTTTCCCAGCTCAGCTATCTATGCCTACTTACTTAACAACCCAAAATTAACGATCGCCCATTTCCTCTGTTGTTCAGGAGTCGTCTGTGATGAAAGATCCGATTGTTACCATCATTGTTTCTCCCCGCGAACGCTTTAGCTACACCCGCGAATCGCTGGAAAGTCTTTATACAAATACCTCGATGCCGTTTTCGCTGATCTACGTGGATGGCGGCTCCCCAACCCCGATTCAGCGCTATCTGCAAGAACAGGCACAGGTTAAAGGATTTCAATTACTTCGCACCGAGCACTACCTAGCGCCCAATCAAGCACGAAATTTGGGCTTAGCCCAGGTTAAAACGCCCTACGTGGTGTTTATCGATAACGATGTCCATGTGGCTTGCGGCTGGTTGGAGCAACTGCTGACCTGTGCGGAGGACACGGACGCGACGATCGTCTGTCCCCTCACCTGCATTGGTCAACCGCTACACCAAACAATCCACCTGGCAGGGGGAGAAGCCCGCCTAGTCCTGGAGATGAAGGGAGAAAAAGTCCGCCATCGGGTTCACGAAAAGCACTATTTTGTCAATCGATCGCGGGCAGAGGTGCAAGACCAACTCCATCGCAATCAGTGTGAGTTCGCCGAATTTCATTGCATGTTGGTGCGCACTGCCATCTTTGCCAAAACGGGTTGGTTGGATGAGAAGTTGTTGAGCACCCGTGAACACATTGATTTTTGCCTGAGTGTCACCCAGGCGGGGGGAACGATTTTCTGTGAACCCAGCGCCGTTGTCACCTATGTGGCGGAGACCATTTCTGACTGGTCGGATATTTCCTACTTCATGCTGCGTTGGAGCGATGCCTGGGAGCTAGAGAGTCTCAAGCATTTCCGCAAAAATGGAAGTTAAAGGAGGATAAGTATTTCACCAAACGCTATGAACGCTTGGGACATCGGCGTTATCAGGCGTTTCTCAAGCCGTGGCTGCGGCAGATGACCCTGGGGCGATCGCTGCCCTGGTTAGAAAAGTTGGTCCTGTCCGTCGAACACCAGCTCAACCGCACAATCACCGATCGCCACACCCGTCTCCATCCCCTATCCGCCCCTCCCCAGACTCCTCCATCCCCTGTGTTCCCCGTTCCTGTGGAATCACTCCGCTAAAATCACCGATTTACCTAGCTTGAGGTTGGCAATGGCGCGATCGCAACTGCACTCTGTATTACCAGGAATTGGACGAATCCTCCAGCGATTTTCACCCTATATTCATCGTCAACGTCCGTTGTTGGCGGTTTCCTTTGTGGCACTGGTGGCAGAAACCTTGCTACATCTGCTAGAACCGTGGCCCCTCAAGTTCATCTTCGATCGGGTGATTTTGTCTGGGTTTGAGGTGGAGGGATTGGAGGAATCGAAACTACCCTGGTTGGCGGAGGTTGATCCCCTGCTGCTGCTGGCGGGGTTGGTGTCGTCGTTGGTGGTGATTGCCTCGCTGCGGGGGGCAATGGCGTATCTTAGCACCGTGGGCATGGCGATCGCTGCCACCCACATCATGACGGAGATTCGCGGCAAACTCTATAGCCACATTCAGCACCTGTCGCTATCGTTCCATAGCCAAACCAAGAGCGGCGACCTGATTACCCGTGTCACCTACGATGTGGAGCGATTACGGGAAGTCACCGTGATTGCCGTCTTGCCTTTGCTGACCAATGGGCTGAATTTAATTGGCATGTTGTTGGTGATGGTGTGGTTGAACTGGGAGCTAGCCCTGATTGCGATCGCCATTCTCCCCCTCTTCGCCCTTTCGACCATGCGCATGAGCCACCGCATTCAAGAGGTGGCTCGTAGCCAACGCCGCCGCGAGGGGGTCATGGCAGCCACCGCCGCCGAAGCGATGGGGGCAATTAAGGTTGTCCAAGCGCTGTCGTTGCAGGGGTTGTTGGAGAGCAGCTTTTCGCGACAAAACCAGAAGAGTTTGCAGGAAGGGGCACGGGCACAACGATTGAGCGCCGGGCTAGAGCGCACGGTGGAAATATTGGTGGCGATCGCCACTGCCATGGTGCTCTGGCGGGGAACGCAGTTGGTGCTGCGGGGCACGGTGACGCCGGGAGATTTGCTGGTTTTTATCACCTACCTAAAAATCGCCTTTAAGCCCATGCGTCAATTGGCAAAATATACCGGGCAAATTGCCAAAGCCACGGCATCCGGGGGAGCGGATCATCGACAGTCCTCGATCGGGTGCCGGAGATTCG
>JAAUSV010000145.1 GCA_012032525.1 Leptolyngbyaceae cyanobacterium SL_7_1 | reverse complement strand
AGGTGTTGCCACGGGAGCAGATTGAACAAATTCAACCCCAGGCATACACCTCAGACCCTCACAATATCTATGTGTCGGATGGTGTCAGAGAGCAAGTTGTGGCGATTATTCCTGGTGGAAATCGCCTGGCTGTGGGCGAAAAAACCAGCGTTGAGTTTCAAACGATCAGTGGTAAACCATTGGCTGAGTTGATAAGCGAGTATCCCGACACCGAGATTACTCCCAAATGGACGGTGACGAAGGGGGACGATCGAGTCCAGATTGACGAAAATGGCAACTTAGAAGCGCTGCAACCCGGCGAAGCAACTGTGCAAGGAGCTGTGCCAGGATTAGCATCCAACAAGGGCTTCCTATTTATTAAGGCGCTGGGTCGCGTGGGAGCGTTTGGAGAAGATGGATCGCTCCACTGGGACATTTTGGCAATGGTGTTGGGCTTTGGGGTGATGACTTACCTCAACCAACTCCTCTCTGGACAGCCGCCATCTGATAATCCCAACCAAGCCACCGTCAACCGTCTAACTCCTCTGTTGTTCTCTGGCATGTTCCTATTTTTCCCCTTGCCTGCTGGGGTGTTGATGTACATGCTGATTGCCACCATCTTCCAGACGGGACAAACCTTCTTGCTGTCGCGGGAACCATTGCCGGAAAACTTGCAGAAATTGGCTGACGAGCAGGAAAGCAAGAAAGCAAGCGAAGCTTCTCGTGAGGCGCTCCCCTTTGAGCCGGGTCGCTCTAAGAAGAAGGCTGGGTAATGGCTATGGACGAGCACCAAATTCAACAGCGGGGGCAGCAGTGGTTGGAGCAGTTCTTTAGCTTTGCTACATTGCCTGTTCAGATTTATGCGGATGGAGCTAAGGCGGCATCGGATGATAGCTACTGGCTAACGATCGACTCCACCAATCTCACAGCCGAACAAATCGCCATTTTGACCGGGGAAAATGGCAGTGTCTTGGACTCAATCCAGTACATCATCAATGCCACGCTCAACATTGGTCAACCCCCCGATCAGCAACATGCCTACACGATCGAGCTAAATGGCTACCGAGTGCAACGTCAACAGGAATTACTTGCCATGGCAGAGCAGGCAGCCCAACAAGTGCGGACAACTGGCGAAGAGTCTGAACTGACCTCACTATCATCTGCGGAGCGTCGTCAGATTCATACGTTCTTGAAAGCGTTTGATGACCTAGAAACCCAGAGTCGCGGACAGGAACCCGATCGCCGCCTGGTGATTCGACTGATCAATCACTCGCCGGAGTAGGCGTCGTGTAAATCAATCGTTTTTACGTACACTGGGAAAGTAATCAATTGACGCAGTAGCTAACCAGTTTGCGATTGATGAGGAGAGGCGCTCATGCATGCGATTTATATTCCCCACCTTGCCCAAGTGCGGGGGCAAACTGAAAAGGTCGAAGTTCGAGACCACCTGCCAGAACTAGAAACCCTGACTCCGGTGCAGGGAGAGGTGCAAGTGTGGCACCGGGGAAACTATTTAGAGGTCAAAGCCCGTGCAGAAGCGATTATGACACTGAGCTGCGATCGCTGTCTCCAACAATACAACCATCGGCTCAGCGTTGATACCTCAGAACTGATTTGGTTGCAGGAGGAGGTAGACGAGGCGGAGCTTCCCCTAGAGAGGGAGGTTGCCTACGAAGATTTAGTAGAGACGTTGCCCCCCGATGGTTACTTCCATCCAGATGCATGGCTATACGAGCAATTGTGCTTAGAGATCCCGCAACGGCAGTTATGTGACAGTAAATGTCCTGGGGTGGAATTGATTGAAGCTCCCAAAACGCTGAGCGATCGCCGTTGGGCATCCTTGGAAGCACTGAAGCAGCAGTTACCGAATAACTAAAAAGCGAAGTCCCCCTGAGATAATGGGAGAGTATCGGAGGTGCTAATCCACCAACCCCCTCCCTTAGGTTGTATGACTTTTAGCAAGGAATTTGAACTGCTTCTGCGGGCGCGCTATTCGTTGATCTACATCCCAACTCGCGAAGAGGAGCGGGTGAAGGGGCGATCGTCTCCTCCGCTAATCAGCAGGGAAATCGTGGCGTTTACATCTGGGACTTTGTCGATGGCTACCAGGGCAACCCCAACGACGCAGGGTTTGGACGACGCAATCCCCTGCAAGCGTTGGAACTGGTGGAGAAGCTGCCAGAGAGCGCCCCTGCCATTTTTATCCTGCGAGACTTCCATCGGTTTCTAGAGGATGTTGCCATCTCTCGGAAGCTGCGCAATTTGGCTCGCCTACTCAAATCCCAACCCAAAAACATCGTCATTCTCTCGCCTCAAATCACCATTCCAGAGGACTTGGGCGAAGTATTAACGGTGTTGGAATTTCCCTTGCCAACACCAGCAGAGATTCAAATTGAACTGGAAAGGCTCTTGGCAACGCTGGGGCGATCGCTGGAAAGCCGTATATTAGATGAGTTTGTCCGCTCCTGCCAAGGATTATCGATGGAGCGTATTCGGCGGGTGCTGGCGCGGGCAATCGCCACCCATGGCGAGTTGCAACCCAACGATGTCGAGTTAATCTTAGAGGAAAAACGCCAGACGATCCGGCAAACCCAGATTTTGGATTTCCATCCCGCCCCGGAGACCATTGCCGACATTGGCGGATTGGACAATTTAAAGGATTGGTTGGTGCGCCGGGGGGGAGCCTTTTCGGAACGGGCTCGCCAATACGGACTGCCCCATCCGAGGGGATTGTTGCTGGTGGGGATTCAAGGTACGGGGAAATCCCTCACGGCAAAGGCGATCGCCCACCACTGGCACCTCCCCCTGCTGCGCTTAGATGTGGGACGCCTGTTTGGGGGATTGGTGGGGGAATCAGAATCCCGCACTCGGCAGATGATTCAACTAGCGGAGGCATTAGCCCCCTGCGTGGTTTGGATTGATGAGATCGACAAGGCATTTGCTGGGCTGGATGGTCGGGGAGATTCCGGCACCACCAGCCGGGTGTTCGGCACTTTCATTACTTGGTTGTCAGAAAAAACGTCCCCTGTGTTTGTGGTGGCAACTGCCAATAACATTGCTGCCTTGCCTCCTGAGATGTTGCGTCGAGGGCGCTTTGATGAAATTTTCTTTGTGGGCTTGCCGAGTCAAGACGAGCGCCGAGAAATTTTTGCTGTTCACTTGGTACGGCTCCGTCCCCACAATTTAAAGCAATACGATCTCGATCGCCTTGCCTACGAAACACCCGATTTTTCGGGGGCAGAAATCGAACAAATTTTGGTTGAAGCTATGCACCTGGGATTCAGTCAAGATCGAGATTTTACCACTGACGATATTTTGGAAGCTGCTAGCCAAATTGTTCCCCTTGCCCGCACCGCCCGCCGACAAATTCAAGAATTGCAAGAATGGGCAGCCGCAGGAAATGCACGGTTAGCGTCAAGGCAAGCTAGTATTAACGATCGAATTCATCAAACACCTCAGGAACTCCAATGACATGTTTGGTTTAATCAAGTTTTTCACTGGATTTACGATGGCGATCGCCATTCTCTTCTTTGCAGGGGTGAGTCTGTCGCGCTATGCCATTGCCCGGTTGACGATTCTGCCGCCTAAACCAATGTTTCCCAACGACAACCCGCCGTTGTCCCCTGTTCCTACTGCTAATCCCGTTGCCTCCAGCCCAACCACCGCTCCTTCTCCAACAGTAGTGGCACCCAGTTCCGTGGCACCCACTCCCAGTGTTTTACCCTCCGTTAGCCCCACTCCGTCGCCAACGTCTGAAACAGCAGGGTATCAAGCACGGGTCGTGCAACCGATTGGATTAATATTACGAGATAATCCCAGCCGCGATTCCAGCCAAATTGGAGGAGTCGAATACAACGAAGCGGTTGTGGTGCTAGAAACTAGCTCCGATGGCGAATGGCTACGGGTGCAATTGCCCGGCAGCAATATGGAAGGATGGATCAAAGCGGGCAATACGGAAAAGTGAACTGAATTTTATTAAGAAAATTAGCCAACTTTAACGCTTGATTACAAGATTCTCAGTTTGGCTAAATCCGTTCCTGCAAGGATGATACCTTAAGGGTCTAAATTTCATATTTTATAAGCACCGATCGCCATCATGTACGACAACCGTCCTAAAAAAGATTGGATTAGCGCTGCCATTACTGCTGCCCTAGGCGCAGGCGCTGTTACCTCGTTTGCCATTAGCCGAGGGCAACATCCCCTGGTAGCCCTGACTATCACTGGGTTTGCCGTTGGTGCAGCCTTGATCATTGACCACTATTGGAGTGCATAGGCAGCACTCTTTCAAACCCTGCTGCTTTGATGATTATTCTATAAGCCAGCTTTTCGGTCGAAAAGCTGGCTTTTTAGATTTGGTGAGAGGGGGTAAGGTTTGAGACTCACTGATGCCAATTCTTGAAAATGCAATAAAATCTGCTTTATGCTATTGCACTGCTCTTCCATCATCTACATTGTGACATTCCTATGCGATCGCTGCCAACGTCTCTAGCCAACTGTGCCGATTACATGGTTCACCCGTTCAACGGAGTGGGTATACCCACACCAATCCCTACTGTTCAAACAAAGTGGATGGCGGTCAGCATCCTGTCCGACACTGGGTATGGAGGTTGACCACGGCGATCGCCCTGCTGGCTAGCACGAGTCTAACCGCCCTCGCTAGTTCCGCCATGGTGTCCAATGCTTCAACCGGATTAGCCCCAGAGGCAAGCAATCTGCCCAACACTGCGGCTGCCCCACAGTTGATTAGCCTGGGCATCGATCGGGTGTTGATGTTTGGTGATGTTGGAGTAGATGTGGAGAGCTTGCAAAGTCGGCTTGCAGAACTGGGCTACTACAGAGGTCCGATCGATGGTGATTTTGGTGCTTTGACGGAGGATGCGGTGATTCGCTTCCAAAGTGACTATGGGTTACAAGTCGATGGCATGGTGGGAAGTGAAACATTGGCGGCATTGGGACAGGGTAGTTTCACGGGCGACAGCAGCGTTGGATATTACCCTAGCACTCCCAATCTGAGTTTTGACCCGATCGATTTTGATAGCTCCAGCATTGGCTATGGCACGTTGCGGCGGGGAGACTCTGGACCTGCGGTAACGCAATTGCAGCGACGGCTAAACCAACTAGATTTTTATGACGGACCAGCAGGAGGAACCTTTGGTGAACGGACCGAGGATGGAGTGCGGCGGTTCCAACGATCGCAAAACCTAGATGACGACGGCATTGTTGGACCCGCCACTTCAGATGCATTGCGGAATCCTCGCCCCCTGTCACCCGTTTCTCGGCAATTAAACGCACCCTCTCAAGTCTCCAGTTCCAGCTTATTTCAAACCTCAAACAACACCTTTGACAACGCAAACCCACAAGGGCGCTACAGCGTGGCAGATTTGCAACAGCGTTTGCAGCGCCAAGGGTTTTATTCTGGGGCGATCGACGGCATTCTTGGACCGCAGACCCGTCAATCGATCGAAGATGCCCAGACATCCTATGGATTGACACAACGAGATGTACTCAACCCACAGTTTTAAAGGTTGAGGCCGTGGGTGATGAAAATTTGGGCAGGGCTAAATCGGCAGCAATGCCCGCTGACAGGCAGGACAGACTGCATGAATAATCAATTGACAGTCAAGTAGGTGGTAGCCTTCTTTCTTGGCAGTCTTGGTCCCCATCCGTAGAATCGAGTCATTTTTGAACTCGATCGTCTTATTGCAACGTACACAGATCAGATGATGGTGATGGTAGGGGGACGGCTGATTGATCTCGTAATGCTTATGCCCCTCGGCAAGCTCCAACTCTCGCAAAATCCCCATTCGAGCCATCAGCTTGAGCGTGCGATAGATCGTTGAAAGGCTAATGGTTTCACCTTGACTTTCCAATAGGTGATATAGATCTTCAGCACTCAGGTGGTTGCCCTTGGGAAGATTTTGAAAAATCTGGAGAATCGTCTCGCGCTGAGGCGTCAGTCGCCATCCCCTCTCATTCAATTCAGCTTTAAGAGAGGTCGTCGTGTAAGCAGTCATAGCTCCTCCTTTTCAATAGAGCTACTTTATTGATAATGGTACACAATTAAAAAGGCATTTGCAAGAAAAAAGCCTTATTGAGAATAATCGTCTTTAGCGCGATCGACAACTAAACCGCATTTCCATATACAGAGCTACTTTTACCCCTTTGCTATACGTTTCTTTGTAGCAAGCAATTTACTAGGATGGGCAGATTGGGAAGTATTATAACTAGATGCTTCTTGTTGAATGGAGAAGCGGCGATCGCAGGCTGGTCTATATGAAGGTTCTAATTGTTGACGACAGCAAAACCATCCGCACGCAAATTAAAGAAATGCTGCCCACTGGCAAGTTTGAAGTCTTAGAAGCGCAAGATGGGCTAGAAGCACTGGATGTGGTAGCACAAGCTCGCCCCCAGTTAATATTGCTTGACTTTTTTATGCCGAGAATGAATGGTTGGGAAGTGGTGCAGACGATTCAGAACCATCCAACGCTCCATCATATTCCGATCGTGATGATGTCGGGGCGGCGAGAAGACGTGGAAAAGACCGTTCCAGAACTATTTGATTATTTTGAATTTCTGGGAAAGCCGTTTGCTGCTGATGTGTTGATTCGTGCAATCAAGCGTGCTCATGCAAAAGCAAAACAACGTCAGCAAGTGGTTGAGCCAGAACCCTCTAACTCATTACCCTTTCGACCTGCCGACTATAATCCTCCGCCCATCCAGCCAGAAACCCCGTTCGTAACAACGGATGCACTGGAAGTACGCATCCTGAAGGCAGACTTGCAAGCCCTGCAAACGCAACACATCCAACTCAAAACAGAACTAGATGATCTCAAGCGGAAAATGGCTCAGGTGTTGTTGCTGCTGCGCCAACTTAAACCCTAGTCATGGTTCTACTGACTTGCCAAAGCGATCGGGTCTTGAATCATCAAACTCTTGCGAGATCCACAGCCATTAGATCCTGCAAAGTTTTAGCGGAATAGACTAGAATTTCTGTGAGAAGAAGGGTTTGGGGCAAATTGATAAGATAGCTTGCTTTGAATTTAATTTTGATTAATTAGTATTCCAACCAACTTGAAGTAAGTCCTTGGGTGAATTGGGGAAATTGTAGTTGGCAAACTACTCCCTGCTTGAAAAAGCGTTATGAGTTGGTTATGACTGTACTGTCTCTCAGTTTTTTTGGGGAACTTAGAATCTACAGCATCAGATCTTATAAGCAGATCCCACGGTTTATACAAAATTGTTCTGATCTGTATTCGGTAGTAGGGATAACGAACTAAACTTTTGCCCTGTCGTTCATCCTGCATTATAAAGGGGCACCTATCAAATCCAGATCGTTTAGATTACAGGAGCTATCAGTTACGCTAAGAAGCAATGGCTAAACTTGAAATCTGAAATTAGTTATTTAGTAACGTCTAGGCTTTATCTTTATGACATCTTCTATGAACCGTCTTTCAATATTTGTAGACGGGAACAATATGTTCTACGCGCAACAAAAAAATGGTTGGTTTTTTGACCCAAGGAGAGTCCTGGAGCATTTTACGAACGATCCTGATGTTCAACTAATTAACGCATTTTGGTATACCGGACTGAAAGACCCTCAAGATCAGCGTGGATTTAGGGATGCCTTAATTAGTTTGGGCTATACTGTCCGCACCAAAATTCTCAAGGAATACTATGACGATTCCTCTGGGCGCTATTCCCAAAAAGCCAATCTTGATATTGAGATCGTGGTAGACATGTTCAACACGGTGGAACAGTACAACCGCGTGATTTTGTTTAGTGGTGATGGCGATTTTGAACGGGCGATCGAGCTACTCCGCTCCAAAAATACCCACATCACCGTTGTCTCCACCGAGGGCATGATTGCCAGGGAGTTGCGCAATGTCACCGATCGTTACATCGATTTGAACGACATTCGCGACCAAATTGAGAAGACGGATAACGGCATCTAAAACCCTCTGGTAGGGGTTTGGCAGTGCCAAACCCCTACAAACCGCCCGTGCAACTAGGATTTGTTTGATGGCAGATTTCTGACAGCCATTGTGCGGCATTCATGACAATGGCGATCGAGCGACGCACTAGAATGTGGATGATGGCAGTGTAAATTCGTGGACTGGGCAGTTGTTTTGCTCGGCTGACCGCTACACTGGTCATATTCTACTCGTCGAAATTTTACTCGTCGTCCCATGAATACTCATTCTCAGTCTGCTTCAGGCATCGATCGCGATCGCATCATCATTTTTGATACAACGTTGCGGGATGGAGAGCAATCTCCCGGAGCCACCCTTAATGTAGACGAAAAGCTGACGATCGCTCGACAACTGGCACGACTGGGAGTAGACGTGATTGAAGCTGGCTTTGCCTACGCCAGCCCCGGAGATTTTGAGGCGGTGCAAAAAGTGGCGGAGACCGTTGGCACAGCAGATGGTCCGGTGATTTGCAGCTTGGCACGGGCGATCAAAGCCGACATTGAAGCTGCCGCCGAAGCGCTCAAGCCCGCCGCCAAGGGTCGGATTCACACCTTTATCTCCACCTCCGATATTCACCTGCAATATCAATTAAAGAAATCACGCGCAGAGGTGTTGGCGATCGCCGAGGAAATGGTTGCCTACGCCAAATCCTTTATGGAGGATGTGGAATTTTCACCGATGGATGCAGCGCGGTCGGAGCCAGAGTTTCTCTATCAGGTGTTGGAACGGGCGATCGCCGCTGGAGCCACCACGGTGAATATTCCCGATACCGTCGGCTACATGATGCCCAGCGAGTTCGGCAATTTGATTCGCGGGATCGCCGAGAATGTGCCGAATATCGATCGCGCCATCATCTCCGTCCACGGTCACAACGATTTGGGGGTTGCCGTGGCGAATTTCCTGGAAGCCATCAAAAATGGCGCACGGCAGTTGGAATGCACGATCAATGGCATTGGCGAACGGGCTGGTAACACGGCGCTGGAAGAACTGGTGATGGCGCTGCATGTTCGTCGGCAATATTTCAACGCCTTCCTCGGTCGTCCGGCGGAGTCAGAGGAACCTCTCACTGGCATCGACACTCGCCAACTGTATAAAACCTCTCGGTTGGTGTCGAACTTGACGGGCATGTTGGTACAACCCAATAAGGCGATCGTCGGCGCAAACGCCTTTGCCCATGAATCGGGCATTCACCAAGACGGGGTGCTGAAGCACAAGCTCACCTACGAGATTATGGATGCTCAATCGATCGGCTTTACCGACAACCAGATCGTTTTGGGCAAACACTCCGGACGCAACGCCTTTCGCACTCGTTTGAAGGAGTTGGGATTCGACCTGGGTGATCAGGAGTTGAACAAAGCCTTTGTCCGGTTCAAGGAACTGGCAGATAAGAAAAAAGAAGTCTCGGACTGGGATCTGGAGGCGATCGTCAACGATGAGATCCAGCAAGTTCCCGAACTATTTAAGCTAGAACATGTCCAAGTGTCCTGTGGCGACCATGCCCGTCCTACAGCAACGGTGACGATCCGTACACCCGATGGCGAGGAACTGACGGATGCGGCGATCGGCACAGGTCCTGTGGATGCGGTTTACAAAGCGATTAATCGGGTTGTGGAAATTCCCAACCAATTTGGTGGAGTTCTCAGTGCAGTCGGTGACAGCGGGAATCGACGCGATCGGCGAGGTGACGATTCGCCTGAAATATGAAGACCGGCTATTTGCTGGGCACGGGGCAAATACGGATACGATCGTGGCGTCGGCTCAAGCGTATATGAATGCGCTGAATCGTTTATATGCAGTACTGCAACGGGGCAAATCCTTGCATCCCCAGCATGATCATGAAGAAGTGCAGACTGTTGGTTAGTCACCAATAGATTGATTTATTGCGATCTTTCAGCGCCACGTCAGAAAAGAATTGACATGGCGCATTTTTCTATCCCCCCAAACGCATGAAAACCGCAACCGCACCGAAATGGCTGTATAACGAGTTTGAGCATATCGGCGTAGATTTTGATGCTCCTGAGCAGGTTCAAACCTATGAATCTCGTCAAAGAACGAATTTGGACGACGATCGAGAACTGGTGCAGCGTTTAGGCATCTCGACAGGCAAACGCCCCAACCTATGCTGAGTATTTGTGTACGAAACTGGCTTGAAGATTATCTCAACAATCACACGTCATCTGGGTCTATGCCCATCGCCCGCAGTCGATCGGCTAGGCGTTCGGCTCGTTGCCGTTCCATTTCCTTAGCTTGCCGTTCCATTTCTCTACCTTGGCGCTCTATTTTTCTACCTTCTGCGCCAGTAGGAATGACTTGCCCATTGCGATCGCACCACCGCATCCACTGGCTAGGCACTCCTTCAAACTCCCCTTCCCACATCGCTAACCCCAGTCCCGCATCCTCCATCCAAAACGGTTGGGGAAGTTCTACATAGTGTTTTCCCCTGAGTTCAAAGACTTTGAGGAGTTGCCCGTCCATCTGCTCTGTCTCCTGAACCTGTTGGAGCGGGTCGAACACGGCGTAATAGGCAATGCCCATGCGGGCGTAGGTTTCTTTCTTGCAGGGTTTGTTTGGGTCTTTTCGGACTAACTCGTTGCCTTTGCGATTGCTGACTATCTCGATCACAACTTCTGGAAACTTGCCAAATCGCCACACCAAATAGGAGCGATTTTGTTTCTGACTCCAATCCGCAGGCATCGAAACACCCAGACTGAGGAACACATCTGGAGCGGTTCCTTCTTCCTGGTCACTGAAGAAGATACCGACATTTGCGGCAGCAATGAAGGGTTCGTCGATACTCCACGAACTATAGAGCGGCTCCACTAATAAGCGCTGTTGTTTTTCTGTCTGAAAGTTGTCCAAGGGGGTATCGTCTTCAATGATCAAATTGGTAACGTCTGGAGCAACGATTTCTTCTAGAAGTTGGGGAGTCATAGCTGGCAACCAGAAATCTATGACTCATTATCCTCTAAGTTCGTCGAAGGTGCAGGTTAAATCTAGGGCAGCAGATTGTAAAAGTAGAAGGATTTCGATAGGATGCGATCGCGCCTGTAGTAGTAAGGATGAAGGATGAAGGATGAGAGATGAAGGATGAAGCAAAACCTTGTGGAGTAGAGCTTTGTTACTTCTCACATCTCCTAACTCCCCCTTTTATTGCACCAAATTCGTATCAATTGCCACATTCGTTCAGCACTTATGGCATCTCCCGTCCAT
>JAAUSV010000144.1 GCA_012032525.1 Leptolyngbyaceae cyanobacterium SL_7_1 | reverse complement strand
CCAAATAATACAGCACTTTTCAAGTGCATGAGGTACAAATTTTTCGTTGAGAGCCGCGCTCCGCGCGGCTCTCAACAAAATTTGGTTCTATCAAAGCGCAAAGCGCTGTGATCAATATGCACGATCGTGTAAAGAAACATTCTTCAGGATTTGTTTGAGAAAACTGATAGATCCCAGAGAGCATTGAAAGATCTATCTTCTTTTCAGGAATTGAGCAAACTTATAAGAGACACGATTTAATTATTCCAAGGTAGAAGACTGGGGAAAGTTATCGATGCCAAGTTCAAAGCTTGTGCTAGTTCTAGTTAGAACGTTAGCATGCCCAACCTATGATTTCTAATCTTCAAGGAGAAACCATTGTTGCCATTGCCACGGCTGTCGCCCCACAACAAGGGAGTGTGGCGATCGTGCGGCTATCGGGGGAACAGGCACTGGCGATCGCCCAAACGCTCTTCCACACCCCCGGACAACAAACCTGGGAGAGCCATCGGATTTTCTACGGACATATCCGCCATCCCCAGACGCACCAACTCGTAGACGAAGCCCTGCTGTTATTAATGCTGGCTCCCCGCTCCTACACCCGTGAAGATGTGGTGGAGTTTCACTGTCATGGTGGACTGATGGCAGTGCAGCAGGTGATGCAGTTGTGCTTAGAGCAGGGAGCACGCCTTGCCAATCCGGGGGAGTTTACCCTGCGTGCTTTTCTAAATGGACGATTAGATTTGACCCAAGCGGAGAGTGTGGCGGATTTAGTGGGAGCGCGATCGCCCCAGGCGGCTCACGTTGCCCTTGTTGGGTTACAGGGCAAACTCGCCCATCCGATTCGTCAACTACGCACTGCCTGTCTAGAGATTCTGGCAGAGGTGGAAGCGCGGATCGATTTTGAAGAGGATTTACCACCGTTAGACGAAACTCAAATCCAGACCCAACTACAAGCGGTGTTGCAGGAAGTCGAACAGATCCTTGCCACTGCCGATCGGGGGGAATTGCTACGAACTGGTTTAAAGGTGGCGATCGTCGGTCGTCCCAATGTTGGCAAATCGAGTTTGCTAAATGCGTGGAGTCAGAGCGATCGCGCCATCGTCACCGACCTACCGGGAACCACGCGAGACATTGTGGAATCCCAACTGGTGGTGGGGGGGATTCCGGTGCAAGTGTTAGATACGGCGGGGATTCGGGAGGCAGATGATCGGGTGGAGCAAATTGGCGTGGAGCGATCGCGCCAAACAGCTCAAACGGCGGATCTGGTGTTGTTGATGATCGATGCTGAGGCGGGGTGGACAGAGGCGGATCGGGCAATTTATCAGCAGGTGAGCCATCGTCCCTCGATTTTGATTGTAAACAAGATAGATTTGGTGGGAGATTGGGCGGGCAAGATGCCCACCCCACAAGCCATCCAACTCAAGCTCAAAGTGCCAGCTAATGTGCCAATTGTACCGATGGCAGCGGCTCAGCGGCAGGGAATGGGGGCATTGGAAGCCGCCATTCTAGACCAAATGCATACGGGACAGCTTCAGGCAGCGAATTTGGATTTTGCCATTAACCAGCGACAGGCAGCGGCGTTGACCAGAGCACGATTAGGATTGCAGCAGGTACAGACAACGATTGCCCACCAACTTCCCCTCGATTTCTGGACGATCGACCTGCGCAGCGCCATTCAAGCCTTGAGCGAGATTACAGGCGATGAGGTGACTGAATCGGTGCTCGATCGCATCTTCAGCCGCTTCTGTATTGGCAAATAATCTCCCCCAGATCCCCGGCTTCTCGGCGCAGCCAAGGGCTTGGTGTAGCCTATCGCAGAAGCCGGGGATTTTTGCCGCCAGTCGATCGCCATTAGAAGATGTCTGAGAAGTATCAATTGCTTGATGGTCGCCCCCTCAAATCCCCCAACTTTGGGGGATTTGAGCAAACGAATTGAAAGTCCCCCCAAAATTGGCGGGTTAAGAGGGCGGTTCGGATAACAATCGTCATGTCTCAGACATCCTCTTAGGGATATTTTACGGATCAGTCCCTAGGAATCGCTTAAGCCTCCTAGGGATGAATCGATCCATCGGGCATCGTCGCATTTCGCAAAATGGCATCCGTCAGGGTGGTGCTACTGAGTTCCGCCCTAACCAAGCTAGCATCCGTCAAATTGGCATTGGTCAGATCGGCTCTAGCAAGATAAGCATCCGTCAAATTGGCATCCTGCAAGTCGGCATCGCGCAATCTGGCGCGGCTCAAATCCACCCGCGCCAGTTGGGCACTACGCAAATTTGCCCGACAGAGATTAGCTTTCACCAACTTAACATCGGGCAGGATAGCTCCCAACAGGTTTACACTTGCCATATCTGCCTCCGTCAGGTCAGCCCGCTCTAGCTTGGCGTTGACCAAGATTGCTTCCCGAAGATTAGCAGTCCTCAACGTTGCTTCTGTAAGAAACGCGCCCTGTAGATTGGCGCCGCTGAGATCTGCCCCATTCAAATCCGCCCCTCGCAGGGTTGCTTCACTCAAATTGGCTCCCCGCAAATCCACCTTGGCAAGGTCAGCCCCCGTCAGATTGGCTCCCCGCAAATCCACCTTACACAAGGTTGCACCCCGCAAATTGGCGCAATAGCGGCGATTTTCTTCACGAAAATTGGCTCCTCGCAAGCAAGCTCCTGTTAAGTTGGCTCCAGATAAGTTGGTGTTGCGCAAATCCGCATCCATCAAATTTGCATCCAGCAAATCCGCCAGCGTCAAATCGGCACTGCGCAGATCCGCGCCTTGTAGAATTGCCCCGTGCAGGTCAGCGTCACTCAAATTTGCCCCAATCAAATCGGCTTGACTTAAATTTGCTCCACCCAGCTCAGCTCCCACCAAATTGGCTTTGCCAAACTTAGCCCGATTGAGATAAGTCCACGTCAAAATGGCACTGTGTAGGTCGGCATAGGAGAAATTTACCCCGATTAGATCTGCCTCACTTAAATCAATCCCGGTCAAATTCATTCCACTAAAGTTGGTCTGCCCCATCTCATAGCGTTGCAGCACTTCACTGGGATTCATGGCAGCCACCCTCCCGATCGCACAGGGGACAACCAGCAAATTTAAGACGGAATGATCGGAGGAACAGCAAGGGTAGCATCGTTAGTCACTGAGGAAAGCGGCTGGGCAGAACAGGGGTGAGGCAAGCTGGGCTGGGATGACGCAACCCACTCGCTGCCATTGGAGGAGGTCGCGATCGCCCTAGTAAATTCACTCACCTCCGCCGAGAGCTGACAGGTGAGATCGGTGGGCTTAGCGGTGGTCGAGGCGTCCACCAAGGATTGTCGGGATTGGGCGGCTCCCTCTTCGTCGTCCAAGCTCAATCCCTCTACGTTCCCTGAGTAATAGGGTTTGATGGCTCGCAAAATGGCACTTGATGCCTGCAAATAGCTGGAAGGATTGGGCAGAGATTGGGCAACTTCTGCCAAACGAGTCTCTAAATAAGAGAACCGTTTATAGAGCCGTAATAAATTCTGCAATAGGGTGTGGAGATCATAGTTTTTAATTGCCGACCAGATTTCTGCATTCAGTTCTGGTTGCCCATGCAGCAAGGAATACATCAACATCTTTGCTTTTAAAGGATTTGCATACTTAATAATTTCTAGGCGCAAATCAAATAGGTTGATCAATAGCTCTGAAATTGTTTTTTTAGATTGAAAGGGTAGAGGCTCAAAATGTTGTTCTTCAGACATCCCATCTAGTGCCGTGTTTTGGGTATGGGAGTCCACACAATACACCGTATTTTGGTCTGGCGAATTGGAGTGAATTAGACCCGTTTGATCCGGTGTAATCGGTGGAGCAAAGGCGGTCACAGAAGTAGTTTCAAACGTGCGTGAAGAGGAGTAAAAACGGCAAGCATGGCAAATACGTTCTGCGATCGACTGGTAGACTTCCGGTCGGTTTAAGCTACTGACGACCGCTTCCAACGTCAGCCTGATATTTTCTGGGGTCACTGCCACTCGATGCAACTCCTGCACCAGATCCACCATCGTATGGGCATCTAATTGACTAACATTGTTTTCCCATCGTTGATGGCAGGCACAAAAGAGTAATTTCTTAATGCGAAGGGATTCAGTATCCTGTAACAACTCCTGGGCAATTCTGCCATACACGCTGGGGTGGAGGCTAACGGACGGACGGGGAGTAACCCAGCCATACAGTGGAGTGAGTGTATTAATTAGATAATTTGCAATTAACGCATATTCTGCCCGTTTGTTGATGGTTTGAACAGCATTATTGAGTTGAAATCTTAACTGCTCAATGGTGGGGGCGATCGCCATCAGCTCTTGAATGAGCTCGGATAGTTGGAAGCGATGTAATTGATTAAGATCGCTCTCCCAATAGTGATTACAAACATAGATCAACAATTTTTTAATACGAACTGCATTGGGATCACACGCCAAATTTTGAATGACTTCGTCCTGCGGGGATAGCGTTGCCATTGGTTCCTCTAATGCAACTGCACAATGCATAACGTGGCGATTGACTTAAGCTCAGCTTCACACTCACACACGACATCTCCGCACTTACCCTTTTTAAGAGCCTCTAGCAAGGATACGGAGCGATGAACACCAGATAAAGTTTGGTGGCGGTTGTGAAGATTCGGTAGACTGAGCCGCCCGTCAGCATCAACCTGAATCAGGCAAACCATAGCATAGACTACGAGTAGATTGCCTCCGTGGATTGCGTAGTCATCGGAAAGACTTGAGCCTTATACTCAATCAGTACTTCCACACGGCTGGCACCTTATCTTTATGGATCAATACTACAAACCAGAACATCTCACTCATTTCGACCAGATTGCTGAGGGAAATCCGGAGTTGGCAGAAAAATTCTTTGCGTACTACGGAGCTGTGTTTACCGAGGGGGCACTGTCAGTGCGAGAGAAAGCGCTGATTGCGCTAGCCGTTGCCCACACTGTGCAGTGTCCCTACTGCATTGATGCCTACAGCAAAGAGTGTTTGCAGCAGGGATCGGATTTAGAGCAGATGACGGAGGC
Organism: Leptolyngbyaceae cyanobacterium SL_7_1; assembly: GCA_012032525.1. Lineage (GTDB taxonomy): Bacteria > Cyanobacteriota > Cyanobacteriia > Elainellales > Elainellaceae > JAAUSV01. The sequence continues at coordinate 6,159 of JAAUSV010000144.1, read as the reverse complement.
GATTCATGTGGCAACTGCCATTCGTGGAGGAGCGTCATTGGTCTATGGGATGCAGATGCTCGATCAGGTCAAGCAATTAGCCATGTGAGGAGATAGGGGGGTGGGGGGCGATCGCCCCCACCCCCCACCGAATCCAGTCACCTACGGTTTCACCCCCATGCATACCACCGGATTTCACCACGTTGCGATTATCTGCTCCAACTACGAACGATCGAAGCGGTTCTACACAGAAGTGCTAGGGTTTGCCATTCTCCAGGAGACCTTTCGCGCCAGTCGCAACTCCTACAAACTAGATTTGCGGGTGGGCGATCGAGATGCCATCGAGCTATTTTCCTTTCCCAATCCGCCTGAGCGAGTCAACTCTCCGGAAGCCTGTGGACTGCGCCACCTTGCCTTTGCAGTGGTGGATATTGATGCCACCGTGGCACTGCTGCAAGCGCGAGAAGTGACGATCGAACCCATTCGCATCGATGAGCTGACGGGCAGGCGATTCACCTTCTTTAAAGACCCAGATGGATTACCGTTGGAGATCTATCAAATGGAGACGGCTTCGTAATTTATAATTCGTAATTTACAATGCGACTAAACCCTTGAGCACTCAGACTGGCACCCCCGACGAGCACCCCGTCGATCGCAGGTTGTGCCATGATTTCATCGATATTGCCGGGCTTGACAGAACCGCCATAGAGAATCGAAGTGTTGAAGTTTTCTAGCTCTTGACGAATTAGCTCGATCACCCGATTGGCTTCAGCGCTCTCGCAGGTTTCCCCAGTGCCGATCGCCCAAATGGGTTCATAGGCAATCACCAGATTTTGCTGGTCTGCATGGCGCAACCCTTGGCGAATCTGCCCCTTGATCAACGCTTCTGTCTGTCCCGATTGCCGCTGCTCTCTGGTTTCTCCAACACAGAGGATGGGCGTTAATCCATGTTTTGGGCGCAGATAAGGCGCATGTTCACTGTTTCGTCGGTTTCACCAAAATACTGGCGACGCTCGCTATGACCCACGACAACGTAGCGAACTCCATACTCCGCCAGCATCGTTGCCGAAATCTCGCCCGTATAAGCGCCCTCCACTTCCCAATGAACGTTTTGCGCCCCCAGTCTAACGCGAGTGCCATGAAGTGCCTTGGACAAGATCCCCAAGTCTGTATAGGGAACGCAGAGGACAATTTCTCGCTCCTCTGCCATTTGCTCTAGATGGCTGAGAAACTCTTGCAGAAAGTCCATTGCTTCTGCCTGAGTTTTATACATCTTCCAGTTGCCAGCAATAACAGTTTTCGCACAGGTTTCTACGATCGTAAAACTACGGGGGATTTCCATCAAACAATGCATCCTACAGTTTACACCAAGGGGAGAGCGCAAGGGGAAAGGAGACTGAGGGATGAGAGATGAAGCAGGAGAAGGATGGGCTGACCGCTAATCGCTGATGCTAACCGCTAATTTGAGGTTTACTGTTGGAAAACGCTAGTCTAGTATTGACAGCAACGCGCTGGTTACTCATTAGATTGCATTGTTTAGATTGCATTGTGTCGCCCATTGGTTTCACCCATGACTCCTCCGGAATTAGAAACGGTCTCTTCTCCAAACTCCACTGTCGATGCGACCCCCCTGACTGAGGCTGGAGCCGAAAAGCAGCTTAAGCCACCTGCGCCCAGTCCAGCCTTGGACGACGTGCCCGATGACGTGGAGATGTCACTGTTTGATCACTTAGAGGAATTGCGGCAGCGAATTTTTTATGCCCTGATTGCGGTAGCGATCGGGGTCGTGGGCTGTTTTACAGTGGTTAACAAAATTGTGCAACTATTGGAGGTGCCTGCTCAGGGGGTGAAGTTTTTACAACTGGCTCCCGGAGAATACTTTTTTGTGTCGATGAAGGTGGCTGGATATAGCGGTATTTTGGTGGCTAGCCCATTCATCCTGTATCAAATTGTACAGTTTGTTTTGCCAGGGCTGACCCGACGGGAGCGTCGGTTTTTAGCCCCGATCGTATTTGGTTCGACGATCCTGTTTATTGGTGGCTTGATCTTCTCCTACGTGGCTCTGATTCCTGCTGCATTAAACTTTTTTATCAGCTACGGAGCAGATGTGGTAGAGCAGTTGTGGTCGATCGATCGCTATTTTGAATTTGTACTGCTTTTAATGTTTAGCACTGGCTTAGCCTTCCAGATCCCGGTGATTCAAGTCCTGTTGGGGCTGTTGGGAATTGTCTCCTCCAAGCAAATGTTATCGGGCTGGCGACTAATTTTGCTGGGATCGGCGGTGCTGGGAGCGGTGTTGACCCCATCCACAGACCCAGTGACCCAATGTCTATTAGCAGGTGCGGTATTAACGCTTTACTTTAGTGGGGCAGGGATTGTCAAGTTCCTAGGACGATGATCCGGGAAAATTTCTAAGCCTTGTATACGTAGACTTCTGGCAATCTTGGATACAAACTTAACCTAAAGGCAATCTAACAATTACCTCTCCTTTAGCTGCAAGTTCTAGCATGAGGCGGAAGCTCTAGCTGGTATCCCTATGCTCCAGTCCTTTGTCCTACAAGCTGCCCCTCAAGACGACCTACGCCAACTGCTAGAGGAGCTTTATCGGGGAAGAAGTCTATACCCCTATTGCAGTGGTCAAGAAATTGAAATGCAACCTGATGAAATTTGGGTCGTCTGTCGGGGAGTGGTGCAGTTGGGCACACTATACGACACTGGAGATGAGGCGCTGCTGGGTCTAGCAGGGTCGTCTATGCCCTTTGGGTTGCCCTGACGCTGATTCGTCCCTACCACGCGATCGCCCTCTGCGACGTGGACCTAATGCGCCTAACCCAAATGGAGGTTGAGCAATCTCCACTTCTCGCTCAAAGTATTTTTCACCACCTGACTCGCCGACTCCGCCAAACGGAAGCCGTTTTGGCAATGGTGGGGTATCGTCGTGTGGAAGATCGGTTGCGCCATTTTCTGATGTTGCTAAAACAAGAGGTGGGTTATCCCGTCTCCTCTGGTACACGAATCGGTGTTCGCCTAACCCACCAGCAGTTGGCAAATGCCATCGGCACTACCCGCGTTACGGTCACCCGATTAATTAATCAACTGCGCGAGGAGGGATGGTTGACGATCGATCGCCATCGCCACATCGTCCTCTCTGCCAACGCCCCATTGTCCTAGAGGATACTCGGTTTCTGACGATCAATGGCAAATCTCCCACTTACCCTCCCAGCAAAAGATGGGGGCTGACTAAAAGTTGCGTTACAGTTGCATAGTTAACGTTATTCGTTGGCTTAGTAGCTTGTCTATGGTTATCCACCAGATCTTGTGTGTCGATAGCCGTCGCCACTAGCAAATTCCTCATATTCACAGTCCTCCTAGGATTGTGTGTCAAAATCAAGTAGCGACGCATGTTGACTGACTATGTTGGGCACTGTGTTGGGCGATCGATACAAAATTGTGGCTGTCCTGGGGGCGGGTGGCTTTGGTCAGACCTATCTGGCTGAAGACACGCACCAGCCCGACGGTTTGAGCTGCGTTGTTAAACAATTTAAGCCCACCACCCAAGATGCGAAAACCTTGGAGATTGCTCGCCGCCTCTTCAACAAAGAGGTGGAGATGCAGAAGATTTTGGGGCAACACGAGCAAATTCCCAAATTTCTAGACTTTTTTGAGGAAAACCAGGAATTTTACCTGGTTCAAGAGTTCATTGACGGGGAGCCGTTGAGCCATGAGTTTGCTCGGCGACGGCTCAATGAGGCGGAGACGATCGATTTCCTTAGAGATGTGTTGGTGGTGTTGGAATTTGTCCATCGCCATCGTGTCATCCATCGAGACATCAAGCCAGGCAACCTGATTCGGCGGCATCAAGATGGCAAGATTGTCCTGATCGACTTTGGCGCGGTCAAGGAAATTCATACCCAGGTGGTGGGCGACACCGGGCAAACCAGTTTTACGGTTGGGATCGGCACCCACGGCTACACTCCCACCGAGCAGTTGGCGGGCAAGCCGCGCTTTTGTAGTGACCTCTACGCATTGGGAATGACCGCTATTCACGGGCTGACGGGGCTACCCCCGTCTCGCCTACCCGAAGACCCCGACACCGCAGAATATCTCTGGAAAAACCACATCAAAATTGGCACAGGGCTAGCATTTATTCTCGATCGGATGATTCGGTTTCATTTTAGCCAGCGTTACCAATCGGCAACGGAGGTTTTGCAGGCGTTGCAGCGCTTGTCGGAGTTGCCCACCGACATCACCGAAATTCCCCCTTCTCTGCTCTTGCCCGACTCGTTGCGAGATCAAACCAATGTCGATCTGCTAGATACCAACCTGCCCAAACGTCTTAAATCGGGGGCACGGGCGGTGGCGGTGGCAACAGCGATCGTCACTGGGTTGGTGTTAGGGGTACGGCAGTTGGGATGGCTAGAGCCACTGGAGTTGGGAGTGTTCGATCGTTTGGTACAACTCCGCGCCCAACCCGCGCCCGATCCGCGCCTGCTGATCGTGGAAATTACTGAAGAGGATCTGCAAACCCTGAATCGCCCCACCCCTTCCGATCGCGATGTGGCAACCGTGATGGCAACTTTGGCAAAACATCAGCCACGGGTGGTGGGCGTATCGCTCTACCGGGAATTGCCCCAAGAGCCAGGACGAGCCGAGTTGCTGCAACAGTTTAAATCCCCCAACACGATCGCCATTCTCAATCTAGGTAGCGCCAACTCCACTCAGATTCCACCGCCACCGGGGGTGCCACCAGAGCGGGTCGGGTTTAACGATATTGCCATTGATCCCGATGGCACTGTGCGGCGCAACCTGATGTTTGCTTCGCTCAACTCCGAGACCTACCACTCCTTTTCGCTGCGGCTTGCTTTGCAATATTTGTCAGCCCAAGGCATCGCCCCCAAACCCAGCCCCGACAATCCCCAATTGCTGCAAATTCGCGACACCCTGTTCCCACCCCTGCAACCCACCTCTGGAGCCTATCAGCGTGCCGATACGGCAGGCTACCAAATTTTAATGGACTATCGATCGGCGGAGGCGGTGGCAGCCCAAGTGTCGTTTACCGATGTGCTCAGGGGTGAAATTGATCCCGCGCTGGTGCGAGATAAAATCGTGCTGATTGGCACTACAGCTCCCAGCAGCAAGGATTTATTTAACACCCCCTATACAGCCGGGCAGCAGGACGACTACAAAATGCCCGGTGTGGTTGTGCATGCCCAATGGTGAGCCAGATCCTAGCAGAGGTGTTGGACGGGCGATCGCTGTTTTGGTTTTGGGCAGACTGGGTTGAGGGAGCCTGGATCGCGGGTTGGGCGATCGTGGGCGGGGCAGTTGCCTGGTTTATTCGTCACCCACTCACCCTTGCCCTCAACGGTGTCACCGTCATCGTGGTGCTGTCGGGAATCAGCTTGATGATTTTTATGCAACAGGGTTGGGTGCCTGTAGTGGCTCCAGCGATCGCCGCTGTCCTAGCGGGGGGTGGGGTGGTGATCTATCGCGCCTATTATCTGCAACGGCAACAGCAAGCGTTGACTCAACTATGGTTTCGAGATAATTCACTGGATAATTTGGATCGGCGGCGGTAGTAATCGGCGATTAGCGATTAGCGGATTCCACCAGGGGTTTGTGGTTTAACAACCCAGTCAGCAGCTCAGCAGGGCGATGCTGATAGGGCCAGGCAAAGGCATGGCGAAAGGCAGCGGTTTGACAAGCCTGTAGTTGCTCAAAATTGATAATGTCGTAGGTCAACAAATTTTCGTACTCAAACGGTAGACGCACATTGTGTAATCCAGCGTTGTCCGTGCAAATGGCAATGTCTACCCCCGCTGCAAAGCAGCGATCGAACACTACCTTTAATTGGCGAATGTCTTCTAATGTCCCAGTTTTGATGTAAGTGGTGGGGCAAACCTCCAAACACTGCCCTTGACTGGCAAGTTGAGGCAACAGCTCAGGATAGTGTAGGGGAATTTGGATGCCGTGCCCAATGCGCATTAAATAGGGCAATAGTTCTGGATAGCAGCCCTCCTCGGTTTCGTAGAGATGCCCTGTGGTATTAAGCCGCGATCGCGGGCATAGCGATAGAGCTGGGTAAACTCGTCGAGCGATCGCCATACAACCCATCCCCACCTGCTAAGTCAAGGCCACAGACATATTGAGATGAGCAATCGCCAAATCGACGACTCGACC
>JAAUSV010000143.1 GCA_012032525.1 Leptolyngbyaceae cyanobacterium SL_7_1 | reverse complement strand
CACTCTCTCAGGGGCAATTAGATTTGGTAGAAGCAACTAATGGGTTGCCATTTGTTCAACAAGTCCAGATTTCTCCCTTTGTTTTGGAGTTTATTGTGCGGATGAAAATGGAGATTTCTTTGGACTTGGGCGAGAATCAACGGAAAGCGATCGTCTCTATTTTTGGATTGCCAATCGCTCAACGCAAAATCGTTTGCACTACTATGACTTGAATGAGCGAGGTGACCGATCTGAATTTGTCGAAGATTACGGGGAATATGATCCCCGCAGCCGCCCATGGTATAAGGCAGCTCTACAAGCGCGTAATTCGACTTGGAGTGAAGTTTACTTTGACTTCAATATCCTCCTACCCACCATTACAGCAAGTCGGCCTGTATATGACAGCGACAACCAAGTTTTGGGCGTTTGCGCTGCTGATGTGCTGTTACCAGAAAACTTTCAAAAGTTTCTCTCTAACCTTGAAATTGGTAAATCTGGAATAGCTTTTATCATTAATCGAGAAGGGAAACTCATTTCCAACTCCATAGATGCGCCTCTAACAGTCGGCGAGGGAGAAGATGCAACCTTAATTCAGGCAAACAAAAGCACAGAACCACTGATTCGTGAAACAGCCACAATTTTGCAACAACGGTTTGGCAACTTCAACACCATTCAAAACTCTCTGCAACTAACCTTGAATTTAGATGGAAAACGGCAGTTTACTCAAGTTTTACCTTTCAAGGATGAGTATGGCTTAGATTGGCTAATTGTCGTTGTTGTCCCAGAATCAGACTTCATGGACCAAATTAACCAAAATACTCGCAACACAATTCTCCTCTGTTTGGCATCATTGGGGACAGCGATCGCCGTTGGTGCTATCACTGCCCGTTGGATTACTCGCCCGATTCAACGAGTATCCCAAGCCGTTGAGCAGGTTTCTAAAGGGAACTTAGACCAGAAGGTTGATCCCAGCACTATTATTGAGATCAACAGCCTAGCTACCTCCTTCAACAGCATGGCAGGGCAATTAAAAGCATCGTTTAATGCTTTGCGAATTGCCGAAGAAAACTATCGTAGCATTTTTGAAAATGCGCTTGAGGGGATTTTCCAATCGATTCCTGGCGGCAAGTTCATTAGCATCAATCCTGCGATGGCTAGCATTTACGGGTACGACTCGCCCGCAGAGATGATGAATAGCATTACGAATGCTGGAGAGCAACTCTACGTTCATGCTATTGACCGTGAAGAGTTTCGCCGCTTAATTCAAAGTCAAGGCTATGTCAAAGACTTTGAATTCCAATCCTATCAAAAAGATAAATCCATCATCTGGATTCAGATTGGAGCACGGATAGTCCATGATGGTCAGGGTCAAGTGCTTTACTACGAAGGCATCGTACAAGACATTACCGATCAGAAGCGACAGAAAGAAATTCTGGAAGCATGGTAGAAGAACGCACAGTAGATTTAGCTGAAGCCAATCGAGAAATCAGCAATCTCAACGAGAAACTTCAGTCAGAAAATTTGCGAATGGGTGCAGAATTATCGGTCGTGCGGAAACTTCAACAAATGATATTACCAAAAGATGAGGAGCTAAATCAAATAGCCGAACTCGATATTGCTGGCTTTATGCAACCTGCTGATGAAGTGGGAGGAGATTACTATGATGTGTTGCAGCACGATGGGTTAGTCAAAATTGGCATTGGCGATGTCACCGGGCATGGATTGGAAAGCGGCATGTTAATGCTGATGACCCAAACAGCAATTCGTACGCTGCTGGAGTCGCAGGAGACTAACCCAACGCAATTTATTAGCACGATCAATCGAGTCATTTATGAAAATGCTGCTCGGATGAACTGTAGTAAAAATTTAACGCTAGCCCTACTCAACTATCAAAATGGCTGCGTTAATGTGAGCGGATATCACGAAGATGTGATTGTAGTCCGTTCTGATGGCAATATTGAGCGTATCGATACAAGCATATTGGGATTGCCGATCGGATTGGAGGCAGATATCAGTCCCTTTTTGACGGATGTACAAGTGCAGTTGTATCCCAATGATCTGGTGGTTTTGTATACCGATGGCATTACTGAAGCCAAGAATGAACTGAGAGCAGAATATGGAGTCGATCGACTCTGTCACATTATTTGTGAACATCGAACCAGTTCAGCCAAGGAGATTCGGCAGATGGTGATTGATGATGTCCAACATCATTTAGGAGGTCACTCGACTGATGACGATATTACTTTGCTGATCCTTAAGCAACGCTAATCCTCAATCTGAATAAATTCCTAACTTAATCCATATGGTACAAATATTTGGTGATTTCTTAGAAGACACATCTGATACTCCAGAGTTTTTGTTAATTGGGTTCTCTCCCAGTGCAATTCCTCTTAAACAACGTTGGCGAAATAATGGGCTGTCTGCCAGTTTTATTGCGGATTATTTGATAACTTTTTTTCCCGTGGATGACAATGAGGTAGAGATGTTGGATAGGCGTGACAAACTCATTGGGGCAGCCAGATATATTGCTAATGAACTGCTAGAGAATGCGATGAAGTTTAACTACGAAGAGTCTCAACAACCCGTGAGCGTTAAGTTGGAGTTGAAGAATAATTGCGTTGTGTTTTGGGCTTGCAATGCGATCGATCCAACAGGAATTGAACAATTTCAAGCCTTTATCCAGGAGCTAATAACGAAAAATCCCAGTGAGTTACTGATTCGTCAAGTGGAAAAAAACAGTGTAGAGGAATGGGAAAGTTCTGGGCTTGGGTTGCTCACCATCATGGATGACTATGCTGCAAAATTGGGTTGGAAGTTTGATACGCTTACCCAAACTCCCTGTGTGACTATTGTTACCACCACCGTTCAGTTGTTTCTGTAGTTTTGATTTTTTAGTCTCGGTTCTTTTATGAATTGCCCCATCACAATTATGACTAGCTCTGATCCATTTGCAATTAAAGATCCAGATTACAGCGTTCAGTACGATCCCAAAACGCAAACGGTTACCTTTCAAGGGGAACTGCAACTGAGTGGCATGGATGACTACGCTCCGATCATTATGCTGCTTGATGATGCTGTTGAACAGGAATCATCGCTACTGAAGTTGGACTTGCGGGGTTTGAAATTTCTCAATAGTTCCGGCATTAACATGTTGCTGCGGTTGGTGATTAAAGTGCGCGATCGCACCAATCTCCAACTAGTAGTCCAGGGGTCAGAGAAGGTCTCGTGGCAAAGTCGATCGCTCAAGACCCTCAAACGGTTGATGCCAGGGTTGGAGTTGCAAATGGAATAGCCATAGGGCGATCGAACAACAACCCCTTTTCTAATCGACTGCGCTGGCTTGTCTGCTTAATAATCTCTGCGGTGAATTTTGTGAAACCCATGACGCTTGATGACAGTGCAAAGGATCAGCTACAGCTAGAACTGGAGCGATTGAATGGCGAGATCGAACAACTCCACGATCGGCTGATGAGATTGCAGCAAGAGAAGATAGATTTGGAGATTATGCTACAAGTGACCACCGAACACAGCGATCAGATTTTGCAAAGCTTGCAACAGCAGAAATCAGATCTAGAAATCTTAATAGAAGCCACCACAGAGCATTCTGATTCACTAGCCCTGGAACTTCAACAGATTGCCCATGAGGAACGTCGCCAACGGGAAGAGCAATTTCAACTGATCACCGCCGCCACTCCCGTTGGTTTATCCATCACTCAAGTCGTGGATGGGCGGTTTTTGTATGCCAATCAGATGATGCGGGAAATTTTTAGACTTTCCCCCAAAGCCTTACTCGATCGCAGCATTGCTGAGTTTTATTGTGATCTTGCCGATCGCCAGCGAGTCTTGTCCATTTTGTTCCAAGAGCAGCAATTTCAAGGCGAGATTTTATTCAAGCGGATGGATGGTACACCTTTCTGGGCATTGCTTTCGCTGCGCCCGTTTCGGTTTCAAGATGAGGACGCCATCCTGACCGTGTTATACGACATTACCGATCGCAAACAGGCAGAACAAGCCTTGCAACAGGCGGAACAAAAGTATCGCGGGATTTTTGAGAACGCCCTAGAAGGGATTTATCAATCGACTCCAGACGGACACTACATTAGTGTCAACCCAGCCTTTGCAAGAATGATGGGCTATGCCTCGAACGAGGAGATGTTGAGTAGCGCCCATGAAATTAGTCGTGAGTATGTAGATGAAGCGGGACGAGACGAGTTTAAGCGACTCATTCAAGCGCAAGGTAGTGTCACTGGGTTTGAGCGTCAATCCTACAGACGAGACGGCAGCATCATTTGGATTTCAGAAAGTGCTAGGGCGGTTCATGACGAGCAGGGGAACCTGTTGTACTACGAGGGGATTATTGATGACATCACACAACGTAAACAGGTAGAAGCCGCTCTCAGGGTAGCTGAGGCAAAGTATCGGGGCATTTTCGAGAATGCGGTAGAAGGGATTTTTCGATCATCTCCCGATGGAACCTATGTTGAGGTCAATCCGGCGATGGCAACGATATATGGATTTAGCTCTCCTGAAGCGATGTGTCAGGAGATTACAAATATTGCCCAGCAGATTTATGTCAATTCGGACGATCGAGATCGATTCAAATGTCTGATGGAAGCGCATAACGAAATCAAGGATTTTGAGTATGCTGTCTATCACCGGGACGGCAGGGTATTTTGGATTTCCGAGTGGGCTAGGGCAATTCGGGATGCGGAAGGGACGTTGCTCTATTACGAAGGCAGTTGCGTTGACATTACCAAGCGCAAACAGGAAGAGGCGGCGTTGAAGCAGCAATTGCGGGAATTGCAAGTTGAAATTGATCAAACCAAACGCCAAAAGGAAGTGGCGGCGATCGTAGAGACGGACTATTTTCAGCAGCTTCAAGCTGAGGTAGAGCGGTTACGCCTGTTTGAGGATGGGCAGTGAAGCAGCCGTTTAGCAAACGTGAGCACAGTGGGTGTTGGCACGATCGCAGTATTTTTATTTATAGCTCTAGTTGCAATGGTGATTTTAAGGAAGGGAGTATGGCAAAAATCGTATCGATTCACTCATTTCGAGGAGGGACGGGCAAATCAAACACAACAGCAAATTTGGCAACCACGATCGCCGCATCTGGGCAGCGAGTCGGCATTGTAGATACGGATATTCAATCGCCAGGGATTCATGTGTTGTTTGGCATGGATGCTCGCCCACCGGAGCTAACGCTAAACCAATATCTCTGGGGCACCTGTTCGATCGCGGAGGCTGCCTATGAGGTCAGTGCAGAATCGGTCAAGCAGGCAAATGGGGCTGTGTTTCTGGTGCCGTCTAGCAGCAAAACGGCGGATATTACGCGGGTGCTCAAAGAGGGGTATGATGTGCGCTTGCTGCGAAATGGGCTGCGAGATTTGGTGAAGGATTTGAACCTCGACTTTATATTTGTGGATACCCACCCTGGTTTAAACGAAGAAACGATATTGTCGATCGGCATTTCCAATATTCTAATTATTATTTTGCGTCCCGATCGCCAAGATTTTCAAGGTACAGCCGTCACGGTGGATCTCGCCCAAAAGCTCAAGGTTCCCAAAATCCTGGTTGTCGTCAATCGAGTGTTGCCCCAGTCTAATCTCAACGAAATCCGTCAGCGGGTGGAGTCGAAATATAATGTGCCTGTCGCTGGTGTGTTGCCCAACTGTGACGAAATGATGCAACTCGCCAGCAGTGACCTATTTTGTTTGCGCTATCCCAGTCATCCGCTGACCATTGAGATCCAGCAAGTGGCGGCACAGATTATCAGTTAAGGAAAAATTGAAGTAGGAGAAACTGATGCAACCCTTCACCAGAGTTCGTTGGAATGGTCAACAACTTCGCACTGCCCTACGTCATGAGTTGCAGCCAAACCAACTAATTCCCAGCATCACCGCTGGACTGATCGCGGGAGTTTTTTTGATTATCTATGCGGCTTCGTTTGGTGCGCTGATTTTTTCTGGTGAGTTGGCTCCGTTTGTTTCGGCAGGAATTGGGTTTGTGTTGTTTACGGCGATCGCAGTTAGCATCACGGTCGCATTGACCAGTTCTTTGCCAGGTGTATTGATCATTCCTCAAGACGCTCCCGCTATTATCACAGCGTTGATGGTGAGTGCAATCATGGCACAAATGCCGTCATCTGCATCTGCAACAGAACGATTTGCCACAGTTGTTATAACCATTGCGTTGACTTCACTGTTAGTTGGAATTATTTGCCTCCTACTAGGTGCGTTTAAGCTTGGCAACCTCACTCGATTTGCACCCTATCCAGTGGTGGGTGGATTTCTAGCGGGAACAGGATATCTGATTGCTCAGGGAGCATTTAGCCTGATGACCGATCGCTTCTTTAATATATTTGAACTAGGGACGTTGCTTCAGCCAGAATTTTTGATTCGTTGGCTACCCGGATCAGTCTTTGGTGTTTTACTACTGCTAATTCTACGTCGCTACGATCACGTTTTGATCATACCAGGCATGACGGTTGGCGGAACGCTGCTGTTTTATCTGGGACTTTGGCTGACCCAGACTAGCATTGCTGAAGCGCGAAACTATGGGCTTCTCCTGCAAGCCTTTCCCACTGGAGCGTTGTGGCAACCAATTCATCCTGCTATGTTGCTCCAAGCTCAATGGTCTTTAATTTCAGAGCAGACCGTTAGAATTATTACCATTATAATGCTGTGCGTGATGATGCTTTTACTCAACGCAACAGGCATTGAGTTGGCAACCAGAAAAGATATCGACTTAAACCAGGAGTTACGAGCAGTTGGTTTGGCTAATATTATTGCTGGGTTAGGGGGTGGCATCGTTGGGTTTCATGGGTTAGGGTTATCGACCCTTTGCTATGCCAAAATCGGTGCAAAAAGTCGCCTAGTTGGTGTGTTGGCTGCATTAGTTTGTATTGTGACTCTCTTTGCAGGCGGGTTTATGTCGCTCATCCCCAAAGCCGTGTTAGGAGGAATGCTACTATTCCTGGGCTTAGGTTTTTTAGTGGAATGGATTTATGATGCCCGATTAAAACTACCCAAAATTGACTACCTGTTAATGCTGCTGATTTTGCTGGTGATGGCGCTGGTGGGGTTCCTGGAAGGAGTCGGGTTGGGGTTGGCGATCGCCATCATTCTATTTGTGATCAACTATAGTCAAATTAATGTTGCCAAATATGCCTTCTCTGGGGTGAGCTATCAGAGTCATGCGGCGCGATCGCTGCAAGAACAGCGGGTCTTGCGTCAAGAAGGCGACCAAACTTATATTCTTGATCTGCAAGGATTTCTCTTCTTTGGTACAGCGTCTACCCTACTCAATCAAATTCAACACCAGCTTCAGCGCACGACCGAATCTCCCATTAAGTTTGTGATTCTCAACTTTCGCTCCGTCGCAGGGTTAGATTCCTCCGCTGTGTTGGCGTTTGAAAAACTCAAACAAATCGCTCAAAAACAATCGTTCCAGCTCGTCTTTACCCAACTCTCTGCTCCCATTCAGCAACAACTTCAGCGTGGAGGAGTCGTGCAGCCCGATGATCCGGTTTGTCAGGTTTTTCCAGACCTCGATCGGGGTGTGGAATGGTGCGAAAACCAGATTTTAGAGGCGATCGCATGGCGACGCAAAAAATCACTGCCGCTTGTCCTGCAACTCGACAGTTGGTTTCCTGATGAAACCTACTTTGCCAACATCATCGATTACCTGGAGGAACTAGATGTTGACGCCGGATATGTGCTGTTTCATCAAGGGGAGACGGCAACCGCGCTTTACATCATTGAATTTGGACAGGTGACCATTTGGGCAGAATCCAATTCACAAACCACTCGCCGAGTTCAAACCTTAGGCTCAGGCAGTTTTGTTGGAGAAATGGAGTTCTTTTCAGGCATCTTCCATCACACCTCTGGGATAACGGATACCGGCAGCACCCTTTACCGCCTCTCCCAGGATGCTTTTGTGCGAATGCGAGAAGAATCCCCCCAAACGGCGATCGCCTTTCAAAAAGCGATTAATTGTTTATTAGCAGAGCGGTTATCCTATGCCTATCAAGAGATTGATCAATTGCTGAGTTAGTATTACAAAGCTATCCGAACGATCGTCCGTTAACCCTCAACCCCCGGATCCCCAGCTTTTTTACGCCTTTGCATAGCACTGGAGAAATTTTGGTCGCTAAGGCTGAAAGCTAGACTGCCGCCAATAGTGTCGGGTACCGCGCTATTTGAGTGCGATCGCCTGTCCTTTAGAGCTTGACCACATTGCTAATCGATTCGCCTTGATGCACCCTGTTATGTCTACCACCGAGTCCGTGCTCTCTATGGTGTTGTTCGATCGCCTCTTTTTCTGCCTTGAGTACGGCTTCAATTTTAGGTTGAGTAGCTTTGCCGACCTGTTTGAGGAGGTCTTTCAAGACAGGGATAGAGATCGCCCATTTCTGGTTATGAGATGATGCCTGGTTGTTGTAGTCGATGATGGCTTGAACTGCCCTGAGTGCATCGGGGTCTAGTTCTGTCTTTGCCTCCGCAACCCGATTGGGTGTTGCCGTTCTGGAGGTGTGTGTGTAGGGAGTGTGCAGCCCTGTCGATGGAGCGATCGCCCCTCTGCTAAAATGGGAATCGGAACGGTCGCCCCATTGCCCAATAGTTGTTGAATTCCTTCGAGTCTTGCCTGAGTCTGTTGCAGTTGGATTTTGAGTTGTTCGTTTTCGATTTGCAAAGTTTGGATTGCCGCTGCATCAAGTTGAGATGATTGGCTCTCCAGTTGGATGATTTTGCCCCTAAGCGCATCAATCTCAGTTTGGAACCAGCGAATCGATTCAAACTCCTGACTTGGTTTGCTTTCGACTTGCTGCTGAGATTGGAGCAATTGAATTGCTGCACTAAAAATTTCAGCATAGCTGCCAGTGACCCCCCGCTGAGCCATGAGAGATTGGAGTTTGGTTAGGTCGTCGGCATGTAGTTCGGGTCGTTTGGTGCTAGGTTTTTCCATCATTGGAATAGCCTCTGTAGATTTGGGCTGGTCTAGTTGAGGGAGATAATTTTGTACGGAATCGACAGGCGATCGCCCCGGTTCCGGCTGGTCTAATTTTTGAAAAGCTTTGAGTATTTGCACCCCGTTCCAATCGAGTCTGACCCCTTTTCTCATGGCACCATCGGAGTTTTGGATGATGTAGTTTTTGTAATGGCGATCGCTTGCGATGGTGCGTCTGAGGGTTGAGTTGAGTTCTCCACGCCCCACGAAAGCTCCCTTGATTTCGGCTCTGAATTCTTGCTCATCGACGGTAGGAGGGCAGTAGAAATAAACGCTGATCGTGAGGTAGATCCCTCTAAATAGGTGAGTGTAGAGGGTGTCACGCCCCCCAACCGAGGGCACGATGTCAGCAAAGTGCTCGTTACACGCCGATGCGACCGCTCTGGAGAATTGATTAATTTCCCCAACACTCAATTCTCCAACAGGTTTGATGCTACGGAGTTTTGTGATTGCTGAGAGGACATATTCAGCCCTGCACAGGGTAGGGATTTCATAACGTAGTACTGTTTCCTCTCCCCGTCGCTTGAGTGCCCCGGTGAACCAAACCGAATAATCAGAAGCCAACTCTAAATCAGCCGTCTTCAAAACTTCAGTGACCCGTCGCCCACTAAGCACCGCCAACCCCGCTGCGATGTCATACCAGTTGCGGGAACTGAGCAGGTTGGTTGCCCTAGTGACGATTTGATTCACTGTTTCAGGGGAAAGAACAACCTGATTTTCATTCCGCTGTGCGACCTTATGGGCGATCGCGTTGTTCGAGATTGCCCACTCCTCAGTGGAGAAATCGAGTGTTTCCAGAGCAATGTGATCCTTACCGAGTTGTTTTTTCAAAAAAGCCCGAACCTCATTCATCAAACTCCGTTGTTGAGTCATGGAGGATTTGCCATGCTCAGCCCATTGAGTTCTCATCCATGCCGCCCACTCCTCAGCGATGGTACGATCGGCTGGTGTAAGTGGCTCGACAGCATCTAAGTATTGCTCCATGAGTGGGATGAGCCAACCTCGGAGGGATTTGGTAGGGGTTTGGTTTTCCATTGTTTTAGGGTTAAAACAGAGCGATCGCGTCGAGCTTGGTCAACACCATCCCAGAGTTCAGAGAATTTAGATTGAACGGATGGGTTGAGTTGAGAGGTGAGGTCGTGGGGGAGGTTCAGAATTCTAATCAACTCCTGCACGTCAGCGAGGTCTTTGAGGCGATCGGCAGCGGATAGACCGGTGTCGCGTACGGCGATAAGTGACCGTGATCCGCCGTTATTTGACCGCATCGATCGAGGGTGAAACGTTGGCTGTGAAAGGATTTGAGTTATGTAACACGGCTTTTTGGGGTCGCACCGCGCTAATTGACCGCAGATTGAGGGGTTTAAATTCCACGCTAATTGACCGCGCCTTTGGGAATTTGCTCCTGTTATATACGAGGCTACGTTGTTGGGTCATGGTGGATTTGCCCTGTTCAGCCCATTGGGTTTTCATCCAGGTTGCCCACTCCTCGGCGATGGCGCGATCGGCTGGTGAGAGGAGTTCAACAGCTCTGAGATATTGCTCCACCAGTGGCATAAGCCAACCTCGGAGAGATTTGGTAGGGGTTCGGTTTTTCATTGGTTTAGGGTCTGGGGTGGGGGCGATGGAATCTTTTCTTACCTATTTATATCTTATCTAAATTACTCAAATAATGCAAGCGATTGAGTAAGTTAATTTATTTAAGCGGTCAGCAATCAAGCGCTATAATTTCAATACTCTCAATGCTTTGCGCATAACAAGATCACATCGTTGCAAGCAAGGGAGACAGAGGGACTGATATAAATCGCTTATCTACTTTTATTATCTTACCTAATAATCAACAATTTGAATACGTTAACCGTGCGGCTTCCAAATAAGATATATGAATTTCTAATGAGTCGAGGTGAACCGATCCGGTGAGGGAGGGTAGGGGGATGAATAGAGGGAGGGCGATCGCAAGAGCGCACGACGAGACAGATAAGCTAAAAGCTATATACAGCATACATTACAGCCATTATAGAGGAATAGTGATCGTAGTACAGAGGAGAGTGGTCGTAGTGCAAGAGAGGGCGATCGCAATAGCGAATGGTGTTTTATTGATGATCCCCGCAGGGGAGCGAAGAAGTAAGATAAGATATTTATATAGAAGGGTGAGATAAGAATAGTGATAGGCGTAAGATAAGATAAGTAATAA